>JAZNUH010000079.1:0-3042 GCA_045592225.1 Clostridia bacterium
GTCCCACGCAATGTATGATGAATGGTAATGCTTTAAAAACTCGTCGTATGCAGACTGGTAATCTACAAATATGCATCCGTGTTTTTCGGCAAGCTTTTTGCAAATTGCACCGTATTTATCCATTCTGTTTCTCATCATATCCTCCCTGTTGGGTTCCATATAATAAGGAGTTGCCAGGAAAATACCCTTTACATTTGCCGCCTTGCATTTTTCTATCATGGCTTCAACATTCTGCTCGTATTCCTCTGTACTTACGTGTGCCTCGTGAATTGCAGGAATGTCAAACTGACGCCAGACGTCATTTATTCCAATGCAGATAGAAACCCAGTCAGGCTTTAAATCAATAACATCTCTGTCAAACCTGTCAAGCAGCATTCTGCTGTTGTGACCGTCTATACCCGAATTTGTTACTCTTACATCCAGCTCGGGATACCATACCGAAAGCAAACTTTTAACAAGATTTACATATCCCTGTCCAAGGTTTTTTGTGCCCTCGCCAACAGGCTTTGCACTGCCCATATCTGTTACAGAGTCACCTGCAAAAACCACTTTATCATTAACATCAAAAATCATGCTTATCACTCCCTGAAAATTTTTTTATAATTTTAACACAATAAGTATAAAAAAGCAATATGAAAAGTTAAATGTTACAAAGTATTGACAAAATTACAATTAAATTATATAATGAAATTATCTTATTGCGAAAGGATTACTTATGAAAAGAGTTATTAATATACTTATTTCGGTTGTTTTAGTCGCTTCACTCCTGCCCGTGGGCGTTAGTGCGGACAATATTAACGGCGTTGGTGCTACAAGCGCTTCCAGCCTTAATATACGAAGTGCTCCCTCCACCGATGCGGAAATAACAGGCAGACTTTCATACGGAAACAAAATTAACATAATAACCAAAACAGGCGAATGGTACAAAATTGATATGGGCGGTAAAATAGGTTATGTTCATGTAAACTACGTATCCGCATCCCGTTCAGGCGAGCCTGTGCTCTATAACCCCGAGGCTGATATGTCCATTCAGACTGCGGAAGGCTCATCCAAGGGTCAGCAGGTTGTAAACATTGCAAAAAGCTATCTGGGTGTGCCCTATGTGTGGGCAGGTACATCACCCTCCGGCTTTGACTGCAGCGGCCTTGTACAATACGTATTCAAACAGATGGGCGTAAGCCTTAACCGTGTAGCTGCCGACCAGACCGCACACGGAACACCCGTTTCCCGCGAGAATTTAAAGCCGGGTGATATTGTGTTCTTCCACAACACAAGCAGATATACACGTATAAACCACGTTGGCATTTATGTTGGTGACGGTCAGTTTATACACGCACCCCAGACAGGTGATGTTGTTAAAATTTCGCCTCTCAATACCGGTTACTACAATACAACCTTTGTTACCGCACGCCGTATATTTGATTAAAATACTGCATAAATTTTTCTTCCCTGTTAATACTAACAGGGAAGATTTTTTTTACTCAAGGGCGGTGGTTATATGCAATATATTGTATCATCCGGGGCACCTCTTTCCGGAACAGTGCGGGCAGACGGTTCAAAAAATGCGGCTTTGCCCATAATCGCCGCCACCCTCCTTGCATCATCCCCCTGTACTCTCCATAACATTCCACAGCTTACAGACATCTCGGCAATGCTTGAGATAATCGCCTCGCTCGGCGGTTATGTTTCTCCACTGCACAGCCGTCATATAACCATTGATACACGCAACATAAATTCATTTTGTGCGCCTTATGAGGCGGTAAGCCGCCTGAGGGCGTCTTTTCTTGTCCTGGGCCCTCTCCTTGCCCGGTTTGGCAGGGCAAAAATCCCTCTGCCCGGCGGATGTCCCATAGGCAGCCGTCCCGTTGACCTGCATCTCAAAGGACTCGTTGCTCTGGGTGCAGAGGTGGACACCGAGCACGGGTATATTGAGGCTACCGCAAAAGAGCTTTGCGGTGCAAAAATATACCTTGATTTTAAAAGTGTGGGGGCAACGGAAAATATACTTATGGCGGCTTGCCTTGCAAAAGGGCATACCGTAATAGAAAATGCCGCCGCAGAGCCTGAAATTGTGGACCTTGCAGACTTTTTAAACGCTATGGGCGCACATATTGCAGGAGCAGGGACAGATACTCTTGCCATTGACGGTGTGTCCGAGCTTTTTGGCACCGGCTACAAGGTAATCCCCGACCGCATCGAGGCAGGAACCATTATTGCCGCCGCGGCAATTACAGGCGGACACATAAAAGTTACAAATGTAATCCCCTGCCACTTAAAGCCATTAACTGCCAAGCTGCGCGAAATGGGTGTCAGCATTACAGAATACGAAACAGCAATAGAAGTGGATGCCTCTCACCATCTGTCCCCTGTAGATATAAAAACAATGCCCTTCCCCGGCTTTCCCACCGATATGCAGGCGCAGTTCTGCTCACTTTTAAGTGTGGTGTCAGGTACAGGCATTATAACCGAAACAATTTTTGAAAACAGATTTATGCACGCAGCCGAATTACAGAGAATGGGTGCAGACATAAAGGTGCAGGGACGCACCGCCGTAATATGCGGTAAACCGCATCTGACCGGCGCCCGTGTTTCCTCCAGCGACCTGCGCGCAGGAGCCGCGCTGATTATCGCCGGTCTTGCATCCGACGGGCAGACAATTATAGACGATACAGGACACATAAAAAGGGGTTATGCAGACCTGCCCGCAAAACTACGCAGCCTGGGCGCAGATATATACGAAATTTAGAAAAGTCCTTGACATTTTACCAAATTAACACTATAATATAAAGGTATATTTCGGGGTGTGGCTCAGTTTGGTAGAGTGCTGCGTTCGGGACGCAGAGGTCGCGTGTTCAAATCCCGTCACCCCGACCAGAAAAAGCGACTTGTTTCGACAAGTCGCTTTTTCAACGAAATACGCCTGACGGCGTGTGAAATATTGCTACGCAATGTGAAATAGCTTCGCTGTGAAATATTTGCTTCGCAAATGTTAAAGGCGTATTTTATTTCACAGAAAACAAAGTTTTCTATTTCACAATTTAC
>JAZNUH010000080.1:0-2042 GCA_045592225.1 Clostridia bacterium
GAGTGCAGCACTACACGATATTTTAAACATTTTAGACAGACGATACCCGGTGGGTAAAATAGTTATATATCCGGTACTGGTACAGGGCGAGGCGGCGGCAGGCCAGCTTACCTGTGCCGTTTCATATTTTAATAAGCAAAACGCGGCGGATGTAATTATAATCGGACGTGGCGGAGGTTCTTTTGAGGATTTAGCAGCATTTAACGATGAAGCTCTTGCAAGAGAAATTGCGGCATCGCATATACCGGTGATTTCGGCGGTAGGTCACGAAACCGATTTTACAATATGCGATTTTGTGTCTGACCTGCGCGCGCCCACTCCATCTGCGGCGGCAGAGCTGGCGGCAGTATCAACCGAGGAAATATCGGCGTGGCTGACAGGTGCAGAGGACAGACTGCGCAAAAATCTGGCGGACAAGCTTACAAGAAGAAAGGACAAGCTTGAAAGACTTTGCACATCGTCGGCAATGGTGAATTTCGGACGCAGAATAGAAGATGAGGCATACCGTATTGACCAGCTTCAAAACGGATTGTGCACAGCACTTGATAAAATCAGTACGGCAAAAAAAGAAAAAATAAGCGTGTTGGCAGCCACTTTGGATGCCATGAGTCCCCTTAAGGTTTTGAGCAGAGGTTACGCCGTGGTGAAAAAAGATGATAAAGCAGTAAAAAGCATACAAACTCTGGCAGAGGGTGATGACATCAGCCTGACTTTAAGTGACGGAAAAGCCGAGTGCGTGGTAAGGAGGATAAATCCATGAATTTTGAACAGGCAGCAACAGAACTCGAAAAGATTGTAAAGGCTCTTGAAAATGACGATTTGGAGCTTGAACAGGCGATGAATGAATTTGAAAGAGGAATAGGACTTATTTCAAAGTGCAGAGAACTGCTTGACAAAGCCGAGCAGAGAGTGGAATATCTTTTAAAGAAGGAAGAAAATACCGATGAAAAATGATTTTAACAAAAAAACAGAAATGTTTAATGAATATCTGAAGGGCATAATAACAAGGAGCGACAGTCAGCTTTTTGATGCTATGAATTACAGCCTTTCGGCGGGGGGCAAGAGAATAAGACCCCTGCTTGTTATGCTTTCCTGCGAGGCTATGGGCGGCAAGGCGGAGGATGCACTTCCCTATGCAGCGGCAATAGAAATGATACATACCTATTCACTGATACATGATGATTTACCCGCCATGGACAATGACGACCTGCGCAGAGGCAAGCCTACCTGTCACAAGCAGTTTGATGAGGCAACAGCCATTTTAGCAGGGGACGGACTTTTAACTCTTGCTTTTGAAATTATTGCTGACGCACCCTTATCCGCCGACAAAAATATAAAGGCGGTAAAGGCATTATCCAATGCGGCAGGTCCCTACGGAATGGTGTTGGGACAGGCTTTTGATATGCAAAAGGTGGCAGATGACAAGATACTTGAAATGTATTCCTATAAAACAGGTCAGCTTTTAATTGCGGCAACAGCGCTCGGTTGTATTGCAGCAGGCGGAACAGGAAAAGAGCTTTATGATTATTCATTAAATCTTGGTGCCGCGTTCCAGATAAGAGATGACATTCTTGATGTAGAGGGTGACGAAAAGCTTTTGGGCAAACCCATTAACAGTGACGCCAAAAATGACAAAAATACCATTGTTGCGGCAGTGGGCATCCAAAAGGCAAAGGAAATGGTTGCGGAATATACAGAGAAGGCACTTGAATCTGCTAAAACAGAAAGCCTTGTATATCTTGCAAATATGCTTATAAACCGCGAAAAATAAACGAGGAGAGTTTTATGAACTTACGCCAGCGAACCGAAGAAAACGAAAAACTGTTGCTTTCTCCCTATGCGACCTTGTCGGTTAATACAAGGGGCAGGGAAAGAGAAGCGGAAAAATGTGAAATAAGAACCGAATTTCAGCGAGACAGGGATAAAATTATCCACTGCAAGGCGTTCAGACGTTTAAAGCACAAGACACAGGTGTTTATTACACCTGAAGGGGACCATTACAGAACCCGACTTACTCATACGCTTGAGGTGGCGCAGATTGC
>JAZNUH010000081.1:0-7279 GCA_045592225.1 Clostridia bacterium
AAGGGTTTATTTCTTGTACTTGCCGACAAGGCTGCAAAAATAAACGATATCGTTGCAGAGGTAGAAGAAGAAATGCTTATTGCCTATGCTGACGAAATGGCAATTCCCGTTGTTGTTGCCGACGAAATGTCACTTGACGATTGTCTGGCACAGCTTAAGGAAATGTCCACAGCAAAAGAGCTTAATCAGATTATGTACGAGCTTATTAATCTTATTGTTTGCGACGATGAAATTGACGATGCAGAAACTGCTTTCATAGGAAAGGTTGCAAACACGTTCGCTATTTCACAGGATAAGGTTGATGATATGATTCGTTACGCACACGAACACACACAGCTTACAAGAAAAATAAATCTGCTGATGCTCGGCTAAAAGTATACCACAAAAAAACATTCACCCGCAGGTGAATGTTTTTTTATGTCATTTTATTAATAAGTTCTTTTATAAGCTTTGGTAAATCCTTACCTCTGCCAAAGTTCTGCCGCAGTGCAAGGTATGGTTTTTCTCCTGCGCCAAAAAGCAGCTTACCCTTATAATCATCCATAACCTCAGCAATTTTTTGAAGCTCGGGTGTTTTTTCAAAGTACAGCACAATATTCTCACCGCGCTGGCTTATTTCGTATATTCCTGCCCTGCCTGCAACGGTACGTAGCAGTGCAATATCTACAAGCACACCCACACATTCGGGCACATCCCCGTAGCGGTCCACAAGTCTGTCAAGCACAAGACCCGCCTCTTCATCGTTTTCTATATCGGCAATCATTCTGTAAGCCTCAAGGCGCAGACCTGCATTGTCAATGTATTCCTCGGGTATTCTCGCCTCAATGTTAAGGTCAATTAGTGCCTCGGCATTTTCCTTTTCCTTGCCCGAAAGCTCGTTTACTGTTTCGCCCAGCAGACGGATATACATATCATAACCCACGCTTGCCATAAACCCATGCTGTTCGGGACCAAGCAGATTACCCGCACCTCTTATTTCAAGGTCGCGCAGTGCAATTTTAAAGCCAGAGCCAAGCTCTGTAAACTCTTTGATTGCAAGTAGTCTTTTTTCGGCAACCTCGGAAAGAGATTTATCTCTTTTGAAGGTAAGATAAGCATATGCCATCCTGTTACTTCTTCCAACTCTGCCGCGAAGCTGATAAAGCTGTGCAAGGCCAAAATTATCTGCATTTTCCACAATCATTGTATTTACATTTTGTATGTCAATGCCTGTTTCTATAATGGTGGTACAAACCAGAACATCTATTTCACCGTTTAAGGTTTTTGCCATTATGTTTTCAAGCTCGGTTTCATTCATTCTGCCGTGGGCAACCCCCACACGTACATCCTTGCCCATCATTTCCTGAATGTGAGATGCAACCCTGTATATGCCCGAAACACGGTTATAAACATAATACACCTGACCGCCGCGTGAAAGCTCGCGTTCTATGGCGTCCTTTACAATAAGCTCGTCGTGCTCAAGCACATAGGTCTGTATGGGATGACGGTCTTTTGGCGGATGACTTATAATACTCATATCCCGAATACCTGTCATCGCCATATTAAGTGTTCGTGGAATGGGTGTTGCAGTAAGCGTAAGCACATCCACTCCCCTTTTCATATCCTTTATTTTTTCTTTGTGACCAACACCAAACCGCTGCTCCTCGTCAATAATAAGCAGACCAAGTTTTTTAAAGTTAACTCTGTCAGACAAAAGCTTGTGAGTGCCTATTACAATGTCCACTTCACCGCTTTTAAGCTTATCTATTGTCTTTTTCTGTTCCGCTTCGGTCTTAAATCTCGAAAGCATTGAAACAGTTATGGGAAAGTTTTTCATTCTTTCGGAAAAATGGTTGTAATGCTGTGCCGCAAGTATGGTAGTGGGCACAAGATAAGCACACTGGTAACCATCCATAACACACTTGAATGCCGCACGGATTGCAACCTCGGTTTTGCCGTAGCCTACGTCACCGCACAAAAGTCTGTCCATGGGCGTGGACTTTTCCATATCCTTTTTAACATCGTGTATGCAGGCAAGCTGGTCGGGAGTTTCTTCGTAAATAAATTCCTCCTCAAACTCGCTTTGCCAGGGGGTATCCTTCATAAATGCGTGACCGATGCTCTGACTTCTTGCGGCGTAAAGCTCAATAAGATGTATTGCAAGCTCTTTTACCGATTTTTTAACGTTGGATTTTGTTTTCTGCCATTCTGCACCACCAAGCTTATTAAGGCGGGGCGCAGGTGCATCACTGCCCGCGTGTGAATATTTATATATAAGGTTAAGCTGATTTACCGGTACATACAAGCAGTCGCTGTTTTTGTATGCAATTTTAAGGTAATCTCTGCTTACCCCTTGTGTTTCTATTGTTACAAGCTGTTCAAACTTACCTATACCATGACTTCTGTGAACAACAAATTCGCCTGGCTTTAATTCATCAAAGCTGCGTATTTCCTTTGCACCGTCAATCTTTACTCTTTTGCGCCTGTCGTGGTGGGTGAAAACATCACTTCCGCTGACAAAAACAGTATTAAGATGCGGATAAACAAAGCCCTTGCCCAGCGGTCTTTCATAAATGGTTACAACACCCTTTTTAGGCTTCTTACTGTCATCCACAATATCACAGGTTTTTCCGCTGTCAAAAAAGGCTTCTTTGATACCTTCGGCTCTGGCTTTACTGCCGGCAAACACAAAAATTCTGTATTTTTTCTTCATCCACATCTTCGCATCTTCAAGCAAAAGACTTATTTTGCCTGCATAAGACGGCAGTTCCTGCGCTGAAAATGTAATTGTCATATCGGGTGTATAATCGGGGCTTGCGTGAGAAATAGCGCTGACACCAACTATGTGCGCCTTTTTAATCTTCTTTAAAAGCTTTTGATAATCGCAGACATATTCGCCGCCTTCATCAAGCTTTCCTCTTAATATAAGCTCGGCAATCTTTTCGGCTATGTTTTTCTCATATGCTTCTATCCCCTCTGAAACTCTTGAGGGTTCATCGAATATATAAATACTGTCCTCGTCAAAATAGTCTGTTATATTGCCCTTGCCCTCGTCAGGGTCGGCAGGGGGTATTTCACATTCGTCTATATTCTTTTGTGAAATCTGCGTGTTTACATCAAATACCCTTATGGTATCAATTTCATCGCCGAAAAATTCAATACGGTAGGGATTTTCTGCAGTAGGCGGAAAAACATCCAAAATTCCGCCGCGCATACAAAACTGTCCTTCTTCTTCAACGGCGGGCACGCGCTTATATCCCAGTTCTGCCATCTTTTCAGCAATTTGTGTAAGCTCCTGCCCTACGGTAAAACGCAATCCCTGCCCGGTAAACCTGTTTTTTTCCATAACAAAACCGAGGAATGCAGCCGGTCCCATAACCGCCGTATTCCCCTTTGAAATTTCCTGCAGAGCACGTACACGGTTTGCCTTAACGTCATAGCTCATACCCTCTATGCCGTATGCGGCAAAATCGCCCTGAGGCAATAAGGTCACATTGTCCGCAAAAAAGCCCATATCCTCGCATAGCTTTTGTGCCGAAGCATCGCTCCACGAAATAATACATGCCCTTCTCCCTGTTTTGTGAAGAAGGGCTGCTATCATATGTGCTTTCTGGGTATCGGATGTTCCTACCGCGTTCACTGCACTTCCCGGCCTTTGCATTGCATCTGCCAGTGTGCAAAACTGCTCCGATTCATTTAAAACATCAAGAAAAACATTCATTTCCCGACACCGTTAAATTTATTCATAGCTTCACTCACTCCTGACGAAATAATTGTTTCGCATATTTTGTCGGTGAGCTTTATACAATTTGTTACCTCTATGCCGTCCTGCTTTGAGAAGGTGCCTAAAACATAGTCGGCAAGGGGTTTATCATTATTACTTCCAACGCCTACCTTGATACGGGGAAAGGCATCGGACTTCAGCTGATACAAAATAGATTTTATACCGTTATGTCCGCCGTCACTTCCGCTGGGGCGTATTCTCAGCCTTCCTACCGGCAGAGAAATATCATCATATATAATGATTATATTCTCGGGAGGAATTTTATAATACTCGGAAATTGCCAGAATACTTTCACCGCTTAAGTTCATAAAGGTGGAGGGCTTTGCAAGTATTACCTTTTCACCTGCCATACTGCCCTCACCGATAAGTGCGCGGAACTTTATTTTATTTACCTTTATCCCAAGGGTGGCTGAAATATAGTCTATGGCAACAAAGCCTACATTATGCCTTGTATATTTATATTTGTCACCCGGGTTTCCAAGTCCTGCTATTAAGTACATGATTATACAAACAGAGTACTTACTGAAATATCAGAGTAAATTCTTCTGATGGATTCAGCAAAAATGTCTGCAACTGACAGTACCTTGATTTTATCAATCATCTTGTCAGGTGTAAGAGCGATAGTATCAAGTACAACCAGTTCCTTAATAGGCGATTTTTCAATACGTTCGAGTGCGGGGCCTGACAGAACAGGATGTGTGCAGCAAGCATATATTTCCTTTGCACCTCTGTCAATGAGTGCCTGTGCGCCGTGTGTAATTGTTCCTGCTGTGTCAATCATATCGTCAACAAGAATAACTCTCTTATCCTTTATGTCACCGATGATGTTCATAACCTCGGATACATTGGGCTTGGGTCTTCTCTTGTCAATGATTGCAATAGGAACATCTATTTTCTGTGCGAAGTTTCTTGCTCTTGTTACGCTACCAAAGTCGGGGGAAACAACAACAACATCTTCTTTATCTTCACCGAATTTTTCTCTGTAATATTTGCTGAGGCGGGGGAATCCCAAAAGGTGATCAACAGGGATGCTGAAAAAGCCCTGAATCTGGGGTGCGTGCAAATCCATAGTCAGTATTCTGTCTGCGCCTGCAGATGTTAAAAGGTCAGCAACAAGCTTTGCAGAGATGGGATCTCTCGCCTTTGCCTTTCTGTCCTGACGTGCATAGCCGTAGTAAGGAATAACCGCTGTAATACGACCTGCCGATGCTCTCTTGAAAGCATCAATCATTATAAGCAGTTCCATTAAATTGTCGTTTACAGGTGCGCAAGTGGACTGAACTACAAATACATCTGCGCCACGAACTGTTTCGCCGATGTTAACAGAAATTTCTCCATCACTGAACATACCTACGCTTGACTGCCCCATTGTAATGTCATTGGGGTTAAGCTCACAGCCGGGCATACACGCAATTTTGTCTTTAAGTGCATGCATAATGTCTTCAGCTAATTTGGGGTTGGAGTTTGCTGTAAAAATTTTAATTCCTTTTCCGTGTGTAATCATCTTGGTACTACTCCTTCACTTCTCTTTTATCTTTCCAGTTTTCTTTTATAACCTGTCTTGCTCTGGCAATTGCCAGCGTTTTTTCGGGTACGCGGTCTGTTATTGTTGAACCTGCGGCAATATAAGAATTATCCTCAACCACAACGGGCGAAACAAGGTTTGAGTTACAACCCACAAAAACATTGTCGCCTATTTCTGTTCTGTACTTCTTTTTACCGTCATAATTAACTATAACTGTTCCGCAACCGAAGTTAACCTTTTCACCAACGGTAGCATCCCCTATGTATGTAAGATGCGAGGCTTTTGTGCCGTTACCCAGCGTTGCATTTTTAATTTCCACAAAGTCACCAACCTTGCAGCCGTCTCCCACCTGAGAGCCGGGTCTTAAATATGCAAAGGGGCCAACATGTGTACCTGCGCCTATTTTACTGTCCTTTACAACAGAATAAGCCACGTCTGTACCCTCTCCGATAACGCTGTTTGAAATTTTTGTGTTGGGGCCTATTTCTGCACCGCTCATAATTTTAGTTTCACCCTCAATTATACAGCCGGGCATAATAACCGCTCCGCTTTCAATATAAACCTCCGGTGCGATATAGGTGTTTTCCACATCCCATATCACAACGCCGTTTTTTATATGTTCACCGTTTATACGGCATCTTTCGTCTTTATTGTTTTTATACATATTTGGGTCCTCCCTTTTGTTGTAATGGAAGTAGCAAAAAAAGCAAGTTAAGCTAATACAAGTTTACTTGCCTTTTTTGCTGAAGTATACTATTCTTCCACGTTTTCTTCGGAAACCATAGTCTCAAACTTCTCAATTATTGACTTTTGCAGTAAATCCCTCATCTGCGCATTTATAGGATGCGCAATGTCTTTGAATTCACCTTCCGGAGTTTTTCTGCTGGGCATAGCTATGAACATTTTTTCCTGTCCTTCAATAACTTTGATGTCATGGATTACTAAAGCGTCGTCGAAGGTAACTGATACCACAGCCTTCATTTTGCCATCGGAATTCATCCGTCTAATGCGGATATCTGTAATTTCCATGATTTTCCCCCCTACCTATGTAAAAAATAGTCATAAAGACCGCGGACAAAGTGATACTTTATCCTATCATAAATTATTTTACCAAAGTTTTTTTAAGATTTCAACAAAAATTTCATTAATTATATGTTTTTTTTCATTTTTTGGTGTATAATATAAAATATGATATATTTTTCATCCAAGAAAGGACTTGATTTTTTGAATAGATTTGACATAAATACCCTGCCCGAAAATGCTCATATTCACTTTATTGCCATAGGCGGAATAAGCATGAGCGGATTAGCTCAAATCCTTATAGGACAAGGGTTTCGCATAAGCGGTTCAGATACAAACAAAACACATATTACAGACCGTCTTGCCGCTATGGGTGCTACCATATACATAGGTCAGTCTGCCCGGAACATACAAAGCCCCGATTTAGTGGTATATTCGGCGGCAATTAAGCCGGATAACCCCGAATTTATGGCAGCAGAGCAAAAAAACATACCCATGATTGACCGCGCAACCCTTTTGGGTGCGGTTATGAAGTCATATAAATTCCCTGTTGCAGTTGCGGGAACTCACGGCAAAACCACAACCACCTGTATGATGGCGCACATTTTTCTTTCGGCACAGCTTGACCCCACCGTTTCAGTCGGCGGTGAATTACCTGCAATCGGTGGTAATATACGAGTTGGACAGAGCGACTTTTTTGTTTGCGAAGCCTGTGAATATCACCAGAGCTTTTTGCGCTTTTTCCCATTTGTTAATATTATACTCAATATAGAGGCAGACCACCTTGACTATTTCAGGGATTTAGACCATATTATCGAAACCTTTAACGCACTGGCAAAGCTGACACCAAATGGCGGCGCTGTTGCAGTAAACTATGACGATGAAAATGTACGCATAGCCATTTCGGGTGTAGATAAACAAATTATAACCTGTTCGGTGAAGGAAGATGCTGATTATACCGCAAAGAACAT
>JAZNUH010000082.1:0-11876 GCA_045592225.1 Clostridia bacterium
CGCTTTGCTCAAAACTCGATATGATATAAATCTCGTTGCCGAAAGGCAACATATCGAGTGCAAAGCACATATCGAGTCATTTATGACATATCGAAAATCTCACAAGAGATTTATATCGACGATTTCATCTTCGATGAAATCATTATATCATAATATTCTGGGGTCGGCAACCAAATAAATTAAAAACCGCCTGCAATTCTTTGAATCTGTCACTCATTTTGATTATAAAAAATGAGCCTTGTGAACTTTCGTTCACAAGGCTCATAATATTTGTGCGTTTTATTACATTTCTTTAATGTTTGCCTGTGCAGCTGCAAGACGTGCAATAGGTACACGGAAGGGTGAGCAGGATACATAGTCAAGACCAATTTTGTGGCAGAACTCAACAGATGTGGGATCGCCGCCGTGTTCACCACAGATACCAAGGTGAAGTGCATCTCTTTCCTTCTTACCAAGTGCGATAGCCATTTCCATAAGCTTACCAACACCTGTCTGGTCAAGACGAGCAAAGGGATCGTTTTCGAATATCTTTGTATCGTAGTATGCATCCAGGAACTTACCTGCATCGTCACGTGAGAAGCCGTATGTCATCTGTGTAAGGTCGTTTGTACCGAAGCAGAAGAATTCAGCTTCCTTTGCAATTTCGTCTGCTGTAAGAGCAGCACGGGGAATTTCTATCATAGTACCAACTTCGTATTCGAGGTTGATGCCTGCATTTTTAATTTCTTCGTCAGCTGTTGCAACAACAACATTCTTAACGAACTTAAGCTCTTTGATATCACCTACCAGAGGAATCATAATTTCGGGTTTGATGTTCCAGTCAGCGTGAGCCTTTTTAACATTAATAGCAGCGCGGATAACAGCCTTTGTCTGCATCTTTGCAATTTCAGGATATGTTACTGACAGACGGCAGCCACGATGTCCCATCATGGGGTTGAATTCGTGCAGAGAAGCGATGAGAGCCTTAATAGCTTCAACAGTTTTACCCTGTGCATCAGCCAGAGCCTTGATGTCAGCTTCTTCTGTGGGAACAAATTCATGGAGAGGAGGATCAAGGAATCTGATACATACAGGCATTCCTTCAAGAGCCTCGTAAAGTGCTTCAAAGTCGCCCTGCTGGTAAGGCAGAATCTTTTCAAGAGCAGCTTCTCTTTCTTCTACTGTATCCGAGCAAATCATTTCTCTGAATGCTGCAATTCTTTCAGCTTCAAAGAACATATGCTCTGTACGGCAAAGACCGATACCTTCTGCGCCCAGTTCGCGAGCCTTTTTAGCATCAGCGGGAGTATCAGCATTTGTTCTTACCTTAAGTCTTCTGAACTTGTCCGCAAGAGCCATTATTCTGCCGAATTCACCTGCGATAGAAGCATCAACTGTGGGGATGATACCATCATAGATGTTACCTGTGGAACCGTCAATGGAGATGTAATCGCCTTCAAGGAATGTCTTTCCGCCCAGCTCAAACTTTTTGTTTTCTTCGTCCATCTTGATTTCGCCGCAACCAGATACACAGCATGTACCCATACCACGAGCAACAACTGCTGCGTGAGATGTCATACCACCGCGAACTGTCAGGATACCCTGTGCAGCCTTCATACCTGTAATATCTTCAGGAGAGGTTTCAAGTCTTACAAGAACAACCTTTTCTCCTCTTTCTTTCCATTCAACTGCGTCTTCAGCTGTGAATACAACCTTACCGCAAGCAGCACCGGGGGAAGCACCGAGACCCTTACCCATGGGTGTAGCAGCCTTGAGAGCCTTCGCATCAAACTGGGGATGGAGCAGAGTATCCAGGTTTCTGGGGTCAATCATCAGAACTGCTTCCTGTTCTGTTTTCATACCTTCGTCGATGAGGTCACAGGCAATCTTAAGAGCAGCCTGAGCTGTTCTCTTACCGTTTCTTGTCTGCAGCATGTAAAGCTGTTCGTTTTCAACGGTAAATTCCATATCCTGCATATCGTGATAATGGTTTTCAAGTATTCCGCAGATTTCTACAAACTGGTTGTAAGCTTCGGGGAACTTTTCAGCCATCATTTCTATCTTCATAGGAGTTCTAACGCCGGCAACAACGTCTTCACCCTGTGCGTTTACAAGGAATTCACCCATGAGCTTCTTTTCACCTGTAGCAGGGTCACGTGTGAATGCAACACCTGTACCGCAGTTGTCGCCCATGTTACCGAATGCCATAGCCTGTACGTTAACAGCTGTACCCCAGGAATAAGGGATATCATTGTCACGACGGTAAACGTTTGCACGGGGGTTGTCCCATGAACGGAAAACGGCTTTAACAGCACCCATAAGCTGTTCCTTGGGATCTGTGGGGAAGTCTGCACCGATTTTGGACTTGTATTCAGCCTTGAACTGGTTAGCAAGCTCCTTAAGGTCTTCGGCTGTAAGGTCAACGTCAAATACAACGCCCTTTTTAGCCTTCATTTCGTCGATGAGTTCTTCAAAGTACTTCTTACCAACTTCCATAACAACGTCGGAGTACATCTGAATAAATCTTCTGTAGCAGTCATAAGCCCATCTGGGGTTGCCGGATTTTGTAGCCATAACTTCTACAACTTCTTCATTAAGACCCAGATTGAGGATTGTATCCATCATACCGGGCATGGAAGCACGTGCACCGGAACGAACCGATACGAGAAGGGGATTTTCCTTATCGCCGAACTTTTTACCGGTAACTTCTTCCATTTTAACGATGTATTCGTTAATTTCAGCCTGAATTTCGGGGTTAATCTGCTTGCCGTCTTCATAATACTGAGTACAAGCTTCTGTGGAAATGGTAAAGCCCTGGGGAACAGGATTTCTGTCCGGGAACTTTTCCTTGAATATGTTTGTCATTTCTGCAAGGTTTGCGCCTTTACCACCAAGGATTTCACGCATGCTTGCGTTACCTTCGGTAAAGAGATAACAATACTTCTTTGCCATTATTATTTCCTCCTAATTCAATATCTTAAGTGCACAGCACTCATTTACATTTTTTTGAGATAGACACGCTATCTATTTTTATATTCTACACAAATTCCAAAAATCCTTCTTTTATTTTTAATTTTTTTCTTATTCTGCAAATTTTTCAACAAAATCCGGATTTTCTCCTCTTAAAAATGATTTCGCACCATTGTCTTTTACCTCTGCAGTTGCAGGTGCGGTGGGCGTTACAGAGTTTTGCTCACTTGCACACCCCACAAATGTCACCAGCATTATCAGACATAAAAACCACACAATTTTTTTCATACTTTTTCCTCCCTTGCTACACATTATATATTTTTTATATCATTTTGTCAATCAGCGGAATTGATGCAAGTTTTTTACCCATGGGCAGCATTTCTATTTCCTCGCGGCTTAATGCGCGTATTACTATAAGCATAACTGCATAAACCACAACTCCCATTACTATTGCGCACATAACTCCGAGCATATTGCTGCCGCTTATAGCAGTTACCAGCCTGTGAGTAATAATTGCGGCTGCACCCATAGCAAGCGATGATACAAGAGGTTTTATAAGATACTTTTTAATATTTACTTTAAGCTTTAATTCTCTGATTATTACATAAAAGGATATTCCAAAGGCGATAAAGTGGCACACAATGGTACTTATCGCCGCACCGTATATGTTAATGGACGGCTGACGTATTAAAATTATATTAAGTATAACCTTCACCGCTCCACCGCACAAAAGACCTATTGCAGGCACATAAATTTTGCCAAGCCCCTGAAGTGCTCCCGATATAGTCTGATTAAGCGCCATAAACACAAGTCCTACCGAGCTGAGCATCAAAAGTCCCCAGCCAAGGCTTGCATTTGGGTATAACATATGGTAAATGGGTTGTGCCAGAGCAATATAACCTATTGCACAGGGTAATACAAGCAAAATTGATATGAGCATGGAATACAGTATTTTGCCCGAAGCCTCGTCCTTTTTGCCAAGCGCCATTGCAGACGCAACTGTTGGCACAAGCGCAGTTGAAAAGGCAATATTAAGTGCAAGAGGCAAATTTGTAAGCGTATCACTCTTTGAAAGCTGACCCGCCAGGCGCACCGCTTCCTTTTCAAGCATTTCAGCGGTAGGAATACCTGCCTGTCCGGGTATTCCCGCTTCAAATGCCGCTTTTATTCCGCGGGCAATTGTAGCCGTATCAATTATTCTTGTTATTGATGTTATAATAGCGCTGAGCGCAATGGGGAAGGCTATCATAACAATACTTCCCATAACCTTGCGAACAGGTTTTTTCTCACCCATCTGCGGTGCAGAATTTACACTCTGCATAATCTTTTTTCTCTGCAGTCCGTAGAAAATCCAGAGGTATACAAAGCTGAGCATGGTTGCAACTGTGGTTGCAAGGTTGGCGCCCGCCGACATTATTTCAGGAGCTTGTCCCGCAAGTATAAATACTATTGTTATGGTCAGGGTGCATTTAAAAAACTGTTCCAGCACCTGTGACGAGCTGGTGGCACGCATATCGCTGTTACCAAGAAAATAACCCGATATAACCGATGAAACGCACACAAAGAATGTAGAGGGGGCAAGGGCACGCATGGTATAGCTTACGCCGGCTCCCATACCAATAATTTCATTAGCTATAAAGTCTGCACCAAAGTATAAAAGCGCCGAGCAGGCAAGTCCCACCCCTGCAAAAAGCACAAGTGCTGTCCTGAATATTCTGTGAGCACCCTTATAGTCACCAAGTGCCGTTTTTTCCGACACCATTTTGGACACCGCGTTGGGAATACCCACCGATGATATGGCTAGCAGCAGGGTATAAACCTGAAAACCCGTCTGGTAAAAGCCGTTACCTGCATCACCAAAGCCTTCTATGTTTGTTATTACAAGGCGGTAGAACATACCCAGTATTTTTACCGCCAGCTGTGCAATCAGAATGATTGACACATTGGTCATAAACGACCTTTTTTTCTCATTGTTACTAATTTTGAATCTCCTGCCTTATCTTATTGATTTAAAGCCCAAAAGCTCAATATCGTTTGTCAGGTATCCGTCCTTTGACTCCTGCTTTTCCGAATAGTCTGTTGACAGATACTTTTTGTTGTCATCTGCAAAAACGGTTACGATATTTGCATCGCTGCCCAGCTTTTCCTGTGCAAGTATGCATCCCAGCATATTGGCGCCCGATGAAATGCCAACGCCAATACCAAGCTTTTGCGAAAGCATCTGCGCCATTATAACCGAATCGCCGTCATCTACTGAAATTACATCATCAAGCTCTGAAAGCTTTAATATATCAGGTATAAACTCGTCGGATATACCCTGAATTCTGTGGCTGCCCACCTTGTAGCCTGTGGATAATGTAGGAGAATTAAGCGGCTCCAGCGGATATCCCTTAAAGCCGGGATACTCATCGCGCAGCCTTTTGGTTATACCCATTACCGTTCCGCCTGTGCCAACACCTGCAACAACACCGTGAGGTGTAATACCAAGCGCCTTGAACTGACGTATAATTTCTTCTCCTGTATCGTAATAGTGTGCATACACATTTTCAACATTTGAAAACTGACCGGGCAGGAATACTCCGCCACCCTCGGCAAGCTTTTCGGTCATTGCAATAGAGCCTAAAAATCCGCCTTCCTCGCGGGATACAAGTCTTACCTCTGCACCGTAGCTCTTCATAAGATTTATACGCTCGCGACTCATCCAGTCGGGCATATAAATAACAACCTTGTGTCCCAAGTATGTACCCATAGCACAAAAGGCTATACCGGTATTACCGCTTGTTGCCTCGGCTATTATATCTCCCGGCTGTATTCTGCCCTGTTCGTATGCTTTTTTCATAATATAAAGGGCAACTCTGTCCTTTATGCTTCCGGTAAGATTGTAGTATTCCGCCTTGGCATAAATCTTTCTCTTTTCACCCTTGTATTTAAACTCAATCTCCAAAAGAGGAGTATTTGAAATCATAGGGGCAATTTTGTCAAATTTCTGTTTCATTGTATCGTTCAAGTCAAGCATCTCCTAACAAATAACATTCAGCGTTTTTATTTGGTGTCTCTCTTTTTACTTTCTTCCCATAATCTGTCCATTTCCGCAAGCTCCATTTCAGCAAGCGGACGGGGTGCATTTTGTTCTACATATTCAAATCTCGAAATAAACTTTTCTGTTGTAAGGGTCAGCGCCTGTTCAGAGGTAATGCCCGCAAGACGTGCAACATTTACTGCCGCAAACAGTAAGTCACCAATTTCCTCTTCAACATTTTTTCCTGTTGCCAGTGCCTCACGCACTTCCTCTGTTTCCTCCCGTACCTTGGAAAGTGCCCCGGTTGCATCTTTAAAGTCAAAGCCCACCTTCGCCGCCTTATCCTGTACCTTTGATGCACGCATCAGTGCGGGCAGATATGACGAAACCGATTTAAGCGTTCCGCTTACATCGCTGAGCTTTTTCTCCTGTTTTTTTATTTCGTCCCAGTTTTTAAGAACCTCGTCAGAGGTGTCTGCCTTAACATTACCAAAAACATGGGGGTGTCTTCTTATCATTTTTTCACAAACAGCGGTGGTTACATCGTTTATATCAAATTCACCGTTATCCTTGCCTATCTGCGCGTGAAAAACTATCTGCAAAAGCAAATCGCCCAGCTCATCTGCCATAACCTCGCCCTTGCCTGTGTCAATAGCTTCCAGAGCTTCGTAAGCCTCTTCTATAAGGTTTTTCTTTATACTTTCATGGGTCTGCTCTGCATCCCACGGACAACCGCCGGGTGCACGGAGCTTTGCAATGATATTTACAAGGTCTTCAAAATTGTACATTTATTTTCCTCCGTTTATTTTCTTATCATTCCCGTTTTCTTAAGTCTGTATGCCAACCCCCTGCCCCTGGGCAGCATTTGTATATCCTCTTCCTTTACCAATCCGGTTGCAAACAGCATTGCAATATACACTATTGCCCCTGCACCGATTATCATAAGGGTTGAAAGACTATTTTGGGGAAGTGCCTTATATAAATATGTTACCGCAAGTGCCATTACTGTTACCGCCACCAGAGGACGAACAACAAAATCACTTGCCGAAAAACTTATTTTCAAAATTCTTTTGACCGATAAAAGGTTCAATATCATTATAAGCATATAGCTTGTCAGTGTTGCTATAGGTGCACCCATAATGTTTATTTCAGGTTGTGCAACAAGTATATAGTTTATTAAAAGCTTAACCGCTGCGCCCAAAAGCATATTTCTCACAGGCACAACCGCGTTACCCGTTGCCTGAAGAATTGAGCCTGCCACCATTGACACCGCAACAGGTATTACCGCAAATCCCAGCAGGGAAAGTGGTGCCGTTGCCGTCGCATTTTTATACACAAGCATCAGCACAGGCTTTGATAAAAGCGATAACCCAACCCCACAGGGAAGTGCAAAAATCAACGTAAGCCTGATTGCTGAAAGAACTGTCTGTTCTATCCGTGATTTACCCTCTGTGTATGCTCCTGCCACCGCAGGCACTGCACATATTCCCATAACACCTAAAAGTGATACAGGCATATTGAAAAGCGATACCGCAAATCCCGAATATGCGCCCCACGCATCAAGTGCTTCGTTATATGTAAGTCCCGCCCGGGCAAGTCTTTTCATAATTGTTGCCGTATCCGCCATATTTGCAAGGGATAAAACCGATGAACCGAGTGTCACAGGAAGCGCAAGGGATATAATGCGCTTTAGTATTTGCATTCTGCCGTCACATTCTCTTGTGGCGACCCGGTATTCTTTACCTCTTTTACACAGGTAGATTATTACCACCACCGCAAAACCGCAGATTTCACCAATACACACACCAAGCATTGCCCCTGCCGCAGCATAACCGATGCCGTATTTTGAAAACATACCGGCAAACCAGATTCCTGCACAAAGCTTGCCCACAGCTTCAGCCACTTCGGAAATGGCTGTGGGCAGCATATTCTGTCTGCCCTGAAAGTAACCTCTCAATGCCGCTGTCAGCGACAAAAACACAATTGACGGTGCAACCGCTTTAAAGCCGTACACCGCATCGGGATTACCCATTATATTGCCAATAGGCACGGCAAACCGCCACAACAGGAAGCTGCCTGCCAGACCTATTATAAGCATTAGCATAATACTTACATAAAGTATTCTCGAAGTCTCTGCCACCCTGCCCCGTGCATAGCTTTCCGAAACAGTTTTTGAAACTGCAACAGGCAAGCCCGCGGTTGCAAGCACAAAGACCCATGTATATACACTGTAAGCGGTGCTGAAAATACCCATACCGCTGTTGCCTAAAAGCCGGGCAAGGGGTATTTTGAAAACTGCACCTATTATTTTAACCGTAACATTTGCCAATGCAAGGACAAATGCACCCTTTACAAAGGAATTTTTATCTGTCATAACAACATCCTCCCCTTTTATGTTATTAAAAGAGGTAGGATATTATAACTAAACCATCTTCAGGTATTCAAGGGTTTTTATTTTTCTGCCAAGATGGAATTTAACATATTCTTCGGACACAGTTGCAAGCTCACCCAGATATTGACCTGCCTCTGTATCAAATGCGTGCTTCAGACTGCCTGCAACATAATGCTCTGCCCTTTTGAGTGCTTCGGGCGAAATATGTAGTGAGCCTACGGGCGCACATGCGGAACATACGGCACCGCCTGTTTCCGGGTCAAAACGCGTGCATTCTTCCTTTCCGCATTCAACACAGGATGAAAGCTGTGGCATAAGCCCTGCCTCGCTCATAAGACGGAGCTCAAACATACATTTAAGCTCGTCCACCGTTTTTTTATCCTTTTCAAGATAGTGCAGGCTGTTTAAGGTAAGCCGCAAAACCTCATCGGCGGGCATACCCTCCTCGCACACACTTCCGGCAATATCAGCAAAATATATACCGCAGGCAAGCTTTTTTACATCATCTCTCAAATGATAAAAGCTTTCCTGCACGCTTCCTCCCGTCAGGGTATATGCATCACCCTTGCTGAGCAGAAGCATTTCGCTGTAACACAAAGTGGAGCACAGGGGCATAAGAGGATTTTTTACACTGCGTACCCCCTTTGCCCACACACTTATTTTACCTAAATCAGCGGTCAAAACCGTGAGCATTTTATTGTAGTCGCCCACCTGTGTTGCCCGTATTACCAGACCTGTCGTTTTTATCGGCTGCACCTTTTACTTCTCCTTGACTGCTCTTATATATAAGATAGGCATTGGTATCGCCTGTATCGCAAAATAAATTCCACCATATTTCTTCCTTCATAAAAGTCATCTCCTTGTATCTTTATTGTGCCTACAAGGACAGGCTTTTATAAAAGGTAATTTCTTCAGTTTTGTTCAGAAAAACCAAAGTTTTTAAGCATAAAGTTGTTGTTTCTCCAGTCATCCTTTACCTTTACCCATGTCTGCAGGTAAATCTTTTTGCCGAAGAACTTTTCCATATCCTCTCTTGCATAGCTGCCTATTCTCTTGAGCATTGTGCCGTTTTTGCCTATAATTATGGCCTTGTGAGAGGATTTTTCACAGTATATGTTAACCTCAATTTTAATGATGTTGTCATCTTCCTTCATTGACGCAGTTTCCACCGCTGTACCGTGAGGGATTTCCTTATCAAGTAAGCGGAGCAGCTTTTCTCTTACAATTTCTGCCGCTATTTCGCGCTCTGTCTTGTCGGTAATCATATCGTCCGGATAGTACATAGGACCCTCGGGCAGATATTTTTTAATTTCCTCCATTACCTCGTCAACACCCTCACCCTGTCTTGCCGAAATAAGCAGCACCGACTCGAAGGTGTGCATTGATGTAAACTGTTCAATAAGGGGCAAAAGCGTTTCCTTTGCCACGGCATCTGTTTTGTTTATTACAAGCACAGTAGGAATTTTTTTATCTTTAAGCTCTTTTATAAGCAGTTCCTCGGGTGTGCCTATTTCACGGGTTGCGTCGGCAACCAGAAGCGCCGCATCAACCTCATCAATGGCACTTGTAACCATTTTATTCATATATTCGCCAAGGCGGTTTTTTGCTCTGTGAATACCGGGGGTATCCACAAACACAACCTGATAGTCATCCTCTGTAAGAATGCCTAAAATTTTGTTTCGCGTTGTCTGGGGCTTGCTTGAGATTATAGCAATCTTTTCCCCTGTCAGTTTGTTTAAAAGTGTGGATTTTCCGGCATTGGGTCTGCCCACTATTGCAATAAATCCCGATAAAAAGCTCATTTTGTTTCTCCTATCTCCGAAAGTATTTCTTCTTCATTTTTTCTCATTATCACGCGTTCCTCTTCAATCTCGTGGTCATAGCCCATAAGATGGAGCATTGAATGAACTGTTAAAAATGCCACTTCACGGCTGGGGGCATGTCCGTATTCATCTGCCTGACGAAGGGCAGTTTCCAGAGAAATAACAATATCACCAAGCTGCTCGCCGCCGTCATCTATCATATTTCCTTCTTCGTCAAACTCGAACATGGGAAAGGACAAAACATCGGTAGCTCTGTCCACACCGCGGTATTCCCTGTTAAGCTGGTGGATATGCTCATCATCTGTAATGAGCACAGAAATTTCATACTCCTCGTCATAGCCCTCGTGTAAAAGCGACTGCTTTACCGCTTTTTCTATAAGCTTTTCATATTCGGCAGTAAATTCGGCTTTGCTTTGTTCATTTGTTATAAGTAAATTCATTTATTGTTCTCCTCGTCCTCTGTCGGTGGATATTTAACTCTGCTGTGAAAATATCCGCCCAGCACCTTTATAAAGGCTTCGTTTATTTTGTCAAGCTCTCCGAATGTAAGCTCGCTTTGTACGAGCTGTCCGTCAGAAAGCTTACCGTTTATAATATTTTTAACCATTTCAGTAACTGCCTCTTCGTTTTTCTCATCCATAGAACGAACTGACGCCTCAACCGAATCAGCAAGCATTACAACTGCTTCTTCCTTTGTTTTGGGGCGCGGACCTCTGTACTTGAACTTGTCCGCATCCGGCTCTGCTCCCGAAGCATTTTTCTCTTTGATATAAAAATATTTCATAATACTGTTTCCGTGATGTGCTGCTATTATTGCACGCACATCCTTTGGCAGTTTTGCGTGTGCCGCCATTTCCACGCCATCTCTGGGATGAGAGGTTATAATAGAGGCACTGCGTTCGGGTGTAAGCATATCGTGGGGATTTTCCCCATACTGATTTTCGGTAAAAAATTCAGGTCTTTTCAGCTTGCCTATATCGTGGTAGTAAGCACCCACACGCGCAAGCAGAGAATTTCCACCAATACTTTCACAAGCCGCCTCTGCAAGATTACCCACCATAAGACTGTGGTGATATGTTCCCGGTGCCTCTAACAGCAGCTTTTTAAGAAGGGGATTGTTGGGGTTTGAAAGCTCGAGCAGCTTAAAGGGTGTTGTAATATGGAATATTGATTCCATAAAGGGCAAAGTGCCTATGATTATAACAGATGTCATAAGTCCCGACGCAATACCGTACACACCGCGTATAAGTGCATCTGCAACCGCAATACCCTCTACAAAGCCCAGCGCTGTAAACAGTAAAAATTCCGCTCCGCACAAAATAAGTGCTGCTATTACAAGATTTCCTCTTGTTCCCGCTCTGCTGAATATAAATACAGACAGACTGCCCGAAATAAGCATTGTCGCAAAATAAACCTCGTTTCCGCTGAAAACAAGCGACGAGAGTAACACAATAACCACATTGGCAGCAAGAGCAAGCTCGGTATCCACAAGCACCGATATAAGTGCACCTGCCACAATAATGGGAATTATGTATATATTTATACTGTCATACTTACCAAGCAGTGTCATAAGCATGGTAACAGCAATAATAATAGATACCGCCATAACCGATTCCTGCGACAAGCTCTTATGTGTGCCTATGCGGAAAGCCATAAACACAAGACAGGCAATAAGCAATACAATTATTCCTGC
>JAZNUH010000083.1:0-22184 GCA_045592225.1 Clostridia bacterium
GGGCGCAGATGCTGATATGACACGCGGTGATATGGCAATACTTATGTACAATATGCTTGAAACACCTGTACTTCGCCAAACTTCATACGGCGAAGGCGCGGCAGGAGTGTATGAGGAAACAGAAGGCAAAACCCTGATTTCCGAATACCGTGGTATATATGTAACAGAAGGTCTTGCAGATGCGAACTACTACACTGCAATAAACATACCCGAAGGCAAGGTTTCAAAAAATGATATTGCCATTGACGGAAAGGTGTTTTCTGCAGGTGTAACAGATGCAGATACTCTTTTAGGCTACAGGGTAAAGGCTTACTACAATATTCCTGATGACAGTGAAACAGCTACAATCTTATATGCGGCACCTGTAACAGGCACATCCACGGTAACGGTTAATGCGGCAGACCTGGGCGAAGAAACAAAGAAGACAAGCATTGAATATACGATAGACGGCAAGGAAAAAACCTTTGCTGTTGACAGTGGCGCAGTTTTGGTTAAAAACGGCGTTGTTGCAGACGAATGGGATGTCAGCGACCTTATGAGCGAAAACGGCATAATCACCGCAATTGATAACAGAGGCGAAAATGATGTTATTTTTGCAGACTCTTTTGTAAACTATGTTGTAAGCGGAAAGAATTTATCTGAAAACACAGTGTTTTTCAGGGAAGCTGTGAACGGCGTGCAGAGCATGACCTTTGACCCCAAGGATATATCGGTTAAATTTTCGCTGAAGGATACATTGGGTAACGACAAGGGTGTTGATGGATTAAATGCATGGGACATTCTTTCTGTTGCAAAGAGTGAAGATGGTTCGGTTATTAAGGCAGTTATAAGTACAAACAGAGTACAGGGAAAAATAACAGAGTTTTCTGACGATGAAGCAATTATTGAAAACAAAGCTTACAATGTTGACAGTAATCTGCCCAACGGTTCACTCAAAGCTCCCGAGCTTAACCAGCAGGCAACCTTCAGCCTTGACTTTATGGGGAATATAGCTGCAGTTAACACAGAAACCGCATCGCTTTACAAGTACGGCTATCTTGTTGGTGCTGCAAATTCAAAGGGCATTAACGGAACAGGACAGTTCAAGGTGTTTACCGAGGACGGAGCAATGACCCTGTTTAATGCGGCTGACAATGTAATGTTAAACGGAACAAGATACAAGGCAAGCGAGGTTGTTGCCGCAATTCCCGGAAGAGATTTATACTATGCGCAGGATGATCCCTACGAGCTGGCAGGCGGACTTAAGGCTAAATACACAAAGACGGGCACAACACAGGCACAGCTTATAAAATACCGCGCAAGTGACGACGGAGCACAGCTTTTGGAAATTATAACAGCCAACGAGGCAACACACATAGATCCGGCTGAAATTGCAGGCGATGCAGGCTTTAACAGAGTATACGAGGTAGACCAGAACAATCGCCGTGTAATAGCCTCAACAAACAATTCGGGCGAGCTTATGGGTGGAAAAGAAGTAAGAACAAACGACGGTATAGGCTATGTAGGCGGCAAGCCCTCTGCATTCAGCGGTCAGTATGGTGTAAAAAGTTCCACAAAGATATTTGTTGTTCCCAAAAACACAGCAGATGATGCAAAGTACGAAATTATGTCGGGACTCAGTCACGGTGGTGCGTACCACGGAATGAGCCTTTATGACCTTTCTGAAGGCTTTGTTGCAGGCGCAATGGTATGGGATAAGAGCGCGATATACGGTCTTTCTCCCGAAGGTGATGGCAGCGACGACGATGAAAAGATTGTAAAATATGCCGAAAACTACGATGATGGTGGTTACGGTGTGGTTACAGGAGTTTCAAAAACAACTATCGTAGACGAATACGGCGACAAAATTGAAGGTGTTAAAATTTCCTTCTACGGTGGTGACAGTGCACTTGTTCCAAAGAACTTCTATATTGGTTATGCAATAGCAAACACCGCAAACGATGACCCCGACAGATCAAGAGAAGGTAAATGCATTCCCGCAGAGGATTTGGGATACGGTGACGTGCTGCAGTATTCCAAGGACAATGACGGATACCTCGATATGGCGTTTGTGCTTATCCGTGCAGCAACACCCGGTATGTACGAGCTTGGTACATGGGGTGATGACCATATGGTAAACAGCATTGACAAGATGTATCAGGGCGGAACACTTGTTTCTACAGGTAGTGTTATAAAAGCAACAGCCGATAATATTGTTGTAAGAACCAAGCTGGGTACTGCAGGACGTGTTGGTGCGGGTGATGACATAACAAGAATTTACCCCACAGCTGCGGACAGAGTTTTAGAGATGGACCGTGAGGGTAGAACCTACAGAGAAATCAGCTGGGAAGAAATTATGCCCGGTGATGTATTTGCAACAATCTGGGAGGCTACAAACCCGAGATATGTTATAATTTATAAATAATAACCTTCCATTACTTTTTCCCACCGCAGAGCACAAAACTCTGCGGTGGGTTTTCATGTGAAAACATATTGATTGACTTGCAGGATTTTTTTTGTTATACTATTATCGATAAAGTATTTTTAAAATGGAGAAGAATATGTCATTTGCATCGGAAGTTAAAAATGAACTTATTAAAATAGAAAACCGTGATGTATGCTGTGACCGTGCCGAGCTTTGCGGCATGGTATGCTTTGGAGGCAGTACATATATACAGGACGGGGTTAGGTGCTTTAAGGTTACATCCGAGAATGCGGCGGCGGTAAGGCGTTGCTTTGGGCTTATAAAAAGGCTGTTCTCGGTATCAAGCGGTGTGAGCACAGAAAAAAGCAGGCTGGGCAGAGGGAGATTTTCATATTCTTTGGTACTTACCGAGCCTGAAGTTGTGGAACGTGTGCTTGACGGATTATATCTTAAAGAGGAAAATGATGTTAAATTTTCCCTTAACCCTGTTATAATTACAGATACCTGTTGCCGCAGAGCTTTTGTAAGAGGAGCTTTTTTAGGCGGCGGTTCAATGTGCGCTCCCGAAAAGGAATATCATATGGAATTTGTCACCCATTACGCAATGCTGGTAAAGGATTTTACCGAGCTTTTTGAATCCTTTGGTCTTTCACCAAAAACGGTTTTGCGAAAATCAAAGTATATGATTTATTTTAAGGGCGGCGACGAAATAGAGGATACTTTAAACCTTATAGGTGCACACAGAGCACTTATGGAGTTTATGAATGTGCGCATACTTAAAGAAACGCGAAACAACGTAAATCGTAAGGTCAACTGCGAAACGGCAAATATGGATAAAACCTTAAATGCCGCATACGGTCAGATGGATGCAATAGAGAAACTGAAAAAGACAAATAAATTTGAGGCGCTTACACCGGCACTGCGGGAGCTTGCAGAGCTTCGGCTTCAAAACCCCGAAGCATCACTTGCCGAGCTGGGTGCTATGATGACACCGCCACTTACAAAGTCGGGTGTCAACCACAGAATGAAAAGGATTATGGAGGCGGCAGATGTCTGATTTTGTACATCTTCATGTTCATAGTGAGTACAGTCTTTTAGACGGCGCATGCCGTATAAAGGAGCTGGCAAAAAAGGCAAAGGCACAGGGGCAGCGCGCCCTTGCGCTTACTGACCATGGCGTAATGTACGGCGTAGTCGACTTTTTTGATGCCTGCAAGGCAGAGGGGGTAAAGCCTATAATTGGCTGTGAGGTATATACCTCCGAGGACCGTTTTGACAAAACTGCAGGCAGGGACAACGAAACAGGACATCTTGTGCTCCTTTGCAAAAATGAAACAGGCTACAAAAACCTTATAAAAATAGTTTCTGCCGGCTTTACCGAAGGTTTTTACTACAAACCCAGAATAGACTGTAAAATACTTGCACAGCACAGCGAGGGGCTTATTGCCCTGTCTGCCTGCCTGGCAGGTGATGTGCAGAGGTTTCTGCTTTACGGTGAGAAGGAAAGAGCAGAAAAAAGAGCACTCGAATACCTTGAAATATTCGGTGAGGGTAATTTTTATCTTGAGCTTCAGGACCACGGGCTTGAAGAACAGAGACGCATAAATCCTCTTATTTTAGAGCTTTCGGAGAAAACGGGAATACCCCTTGTTGCTACAAACGATGTTCATTACATAGAAAAGAGTGATGCAAAGTATCAGGATGTGCTGCTTTGTATACAGACGGGTAAAAATCTTGACGATGAGGACAGAATGAAATTTACCGGTGAGGAGTTTTATTTTAAGAGCACCGAGGAAATGGAGCGTCTTTTCGCATTTGCCCCCGGCGCCTGCGAAAATACAGGCAAAATTGCCGATATGTGTAATTTTGAATTTGAGTTTGGTGTTCGCAGACTGCCAAAGTTTGATTTGCCCGAGGGGGTGGAATCCTTTGACTATCTCACGCAGCTTTGCGAAAAGGGACTTGCCGAGAGATATGAAACTGTAACAGACGAGGCAAAGGAGCGACTTGCTCACGAGCTTTCTGTAATACGCAATATGGGTTTTACAGACTATTTTCTTATTGTATGGGATTTTGTAAACTTTGCAAAATCAAACGGAATAATGGTAGGGCCGGGCAGAGGCTCGGCGGCAGGCAGCATAGTTGCCTACACATTAAGAATTACTGATATTGACCCTTTAAGATACAATTTGCTTTTTGAAAGATTTTTAAATCCCGAGCGTATAAGTATGCCCGATATTGACATAGACTTTTGTTATGAGCGCCGTCAGGAGGTTATTGATTATGTGATCAGAAAATACGGTGCTGACAGGGTAACGCAGATTATTACCTTTGGTACAATGGCGGCAAAGGGTGTTATACGTGATGTTGGCAGAGTGCTTGGTATGCCCTATGCCGAGGTGGATGTGGTTGCAAAGGCAATACCCGCACAGCTTGGTATGACATTGGCAGAAGCACTTACAAGCTCGCCCACCCTTAAGGAAATGTACGATTCCAACACAAAGATAAAAGAGCTTATTGATACGGCGCTTGCCCTTGAAGGCTTGCCCCGTCATTCCTCCACCCACGCGGCAGGTGTGGTTATATCCAACGCGCCTACCGACGAGCATGTGCCGGTGCAAAAAAATGATGATGTTGTAACAACACAGTTCCCAATGGGTACAATAGAACGATTGGGTCTGCTTAAAATGGACTTTTTGGGTCTTCGAAATCTTACAGTTATCCGTGATACTGTGGATATGGCGGCAGAACGTGGGGAAAATATAGATATAAAGAATTTAGATTATTCTATAAAAGAGGTGTACGAGCTTATATCCCGAGGTGAAACTGCGGGTGTATTCCAGCTTGAAAGCGCGGGCATGAAGCAGTTTATGAAAGAGCTTTTACCCGGCAGTATAGAAGATATTATTGCGGGAATTTCTCTGTACCGTCCCGGTCCTATGGACCAGATACCGAGATATATAAAGAACAAAAATAATCCCGACAAAATAACCTATGCGCACCCTCTGCTTGAAAATATTCTTGATGTAACCTACGGATGTATTGTATATCAGGAACAGGTTATGCAGATAGTTCGTGCAATGGGTGGCTACAGTCTTGCACGCGCCGACTCGGTGCGAAAGGCAATGAGCAAGAAAAAGCTTGATGTAATGGAAACAGAGCGTGCCGTGTTTGTAAAGGGTGCAGAGGAAAGAGGAGTTTCGGCGCAGATTGCCAACGGCGTTTATGACGAAATGATTGACTTTGCAAAGTACGCCTTTAACAAATCCCACGCGGCGGCATATGCGGTGGTGGCGTACCAGACCGCTTATCTCAAATGCTTTCACAAAACCTGCTTTATGGCGGCACTTTTTAACAGTGTAATAGGTAACGGCGACAAGGTGGCGGGCTATATAACCGAATGTGAGAGAATGGGAATAAAGGTGTTACCCCCCGACATTCGCAAAAGTCGTTTTAAGTTTACTCCCGAAGGAGATGCAATCCGTTTTGGTCTGGGTGCAGTACGTAATGTGGGTCGCTCCTTTGCAGAGCAGATACACGCAGAGTGTGTGAGTGAGGGCGAGTATACAGGCCTTGGCGATTTTATACGCCGTATGACCAAACGTGAAATAAACAAGAGGGCTGTGGAACAGCTTATAAAGTGCGGTGCATTTGATTTTGTAGGCGTTACAAGAGCGCAGATGCTTTACGTGTACGAGATTATGATGGAAAATGCGGCACGCGAACAAAAAAACAATATAGACGGACAGTTGTCCCTGTTCGGGGATGCTGTCAACACCCTGCCCGAGCCCGACCATTATCCGGGAGTGGCAGAGCTTAGTCACCGCGATATTCTTAATATGGAAAAGGAATCGGTGGGGGTATACCTTTCAGGTCATCCTCTTGATGATTACAAGGGTGCTATGGAGATGCTGTCGGGCACGCCCATTTCCGAATTTATGCGTGAGGATGCAGAGCAGTATGACGGGAAACGTGTTACAGTTGCGGGCATTATGACGGCACGCAAAAACAAAATAACCAAAAACGGCGGTGAAATGGCATTTATAACGCTGGAAGATTTAACATCTTCGGCAGAGGTTATAATATTCCCCAAAACCCTTACAGCCTGTCACAGCTTTTTAAATGATACCGACCCCATTGTGGTTCGTGGCAAGGTAAACTGCAGAGAGGATGAAGCGGCAAAGATAATAGCCGATGAAATTGTCCCTCTTGGTAAAACGGGCGGGGGCGCTCTTTGTATAAATATTTTACCGGGAAGGGAAAAAAAGCTTGACAGTATACATAAGCTTATAAAGGAGAGTTCCGGAGCAAGTCCTGTTATATTATGTATGGGGGACAAAAAAATAAAAAGCGCATTTTCGGTAACTCCTTCGCCGCAGCTGATAAGCCGCATAGAGCAGTTTATGGGCAAGGGCAGCTGCAGCAGCGAAAAAATTGATTGACAAAACAGGCGATATATATCATAATAATAAATGAGGTGATATACTTTATGGCAAGTAAGCTTGAAGCATTTAAAGAAAATATAGCGGGTAAGCGCGTTTCGGTAATGGGTATTGGCGTAAGTAACAAGCCCCTTATCAAAATGCTCCTGGAATGTGGTGCACAGGTTGTAGCACGTGACAGAAGAGAGGATATTTCATCCGACTTTATGCCGCTTATAAAAATGGGTGCGAGATTTGTACTTGGAGAAAAGTATCTTGATAATATAGAGGCAGACGTTATCTTCCGCACACCGGGTATGCGACCCGACCTGCCCGAACTTTTAGAAGCAAAAAAACAGGGGGCAAAAATTACAAGTGAAATGGAACTGTTTTTTGAGCTGTGCCCTTGCAAAATAATTGGTATTACAGGTAGTGACGGCAAGACCACCACATCTACACTTATATATAATCTGCTGACAGAGGAGGGTTATACCTGTCATCTGGGCGGCAACATAGGCAATCCTCTGCTTCCGCAGGTGGAAACTATGGAAAAGGGAGATTTTGCAATTGTTGAGCTTTCAAGCTTTCAGCTTATGACAATGAAGAAAAGCCCCCATATTTCGGTTATTACCAATATTACTCCCAACCACCTTGATATGCACAAGGATATGCAGGAGTATATTGACGCTAAAAAGAACATATTCCTGCACCAGACAAAGAGTGCAAAGCTTATTATAAATGCTGATGACGAAACCCTTGTACCCTTTGCAGATGAGGCAAAGGGGGATGTTATTGCCTTCTCAAAGAGTGAGGACAAGGGAGCAACAGTTTACCTTAAGGATGAGGAAATATGGTATGGGGATGCACCCCTTATAAATAAAAATGATATTACCATTCCCGGCATGCACAATGTGGAAAACTACATGGCGGCTATCGCTGCGGTAAACAAGTTTGTAAAGCCGGCTACAATCCGTGCCGTTGCCAAAAACTTCGGCGGAGTTGAGCACCGCATTGAATACGTGCGTGAGGTGGACGGGGTTAAGTTTTACAATGACTCTATTGCAAGCAGTCCCACCCGTGCGCGTGCAGGTCTTTATTCCTTTAACCAGAAGGTTATTCTTATTGCCGGCGGATATGACAAGAAAATACCCTTTGATTCGTTGGGTGAGGATATTGCAAAGCGCGTAAAAAGACTTTATGTGCTTGGCGACACTGCTGACAAAATAAAGGATGCGGTTATTGCGGCAGGCGGCGGCAGAAAGCCTATGCCCATTGTTAAGTTCCCCTCGCTTGAGCGTGCTGTCAAGGAAGCATATATGGCGGCAGAGGCAGGAGATGTTGTTTTATTATCACCTGCGTGTGCAAGCTTTGATATGTTTAAAAACTTTGAAGAGCGCGGAAAAAGGTTTAAAGAAATTGTACGAGGACTGTAATGAAGGATATAATTGAAAAGTTATGCAATGCCCCGGGTGTATCGGGGTATGAGCACAAGGCGGCGGCAGTTTTTGAGGAACTTGTCGCGCCTTACTGTTCAGAGACAAAAAAAGACGCAGCGGGTAATGTTATTGCCATAAGAAGGTCGGGAGCAGATAATGCTGTAAAGGTTATGATAGAAGCACACACCGATAAAATAGGTCTTATGGTCAAGCATATAACAGATGACGGGTGTATACTTTTTTCGCCCATTGGCGGAATTGATACAAAGGTAATTCCCGCCGGAAAGGTTATAATATACGGGCGCGAAACCATTTATGGTGTAATTGGTGCGGTGCCGCCCCACGTAAGAAGGGGTGACAGTAAAAAAGCACCCAAAACAGAGGATTTATGCGTTGACACAGGTATGACGGCGCAAAGGCTTGCCGGGGTTGTGTCCATAGGTGATGTAATGGAGTTTGACACAAGCTTTACACAGCTTTTGGGCAACAGGATTGCCGCGGCGGCGTGTGATGACCGTGCCGGACTTGCGGTGCTTGTAAAGGCACTTATGCTGCTTGACAATGAAAAAATAAATGCAGATGTGTACGCGGTTGCCGCAGTACAGGAGGAGGTAGGTCTTCGCGGTGCGGGTGTTGCAACAAGTGAAATAAAGCCGGATATTGCCATATGTGTTGACGTGTGCCACGGCAAAACTCCCGATGCCTCCGACAATGTTTTTGAAGCAGGGAGCGGTACGGTGATAACTGTGGGACCAAACATTCACCCCGAGGTGTCGGATATGCTTTGCACTATTGCAAAGGAAAGAGAAATAGCCTTTCAGATTGATGCCGACGGCGGAGATACAGGCACAGATACCTGGGTTGTGCAAACCCGTGGCAAGGGTGTGAAAACAGGACTTTTATCAATACCTTTGCGGTATATGCACACGCCATACGAGGTAATGGACAGTGCAGATGCAACTGCAACTGCACAGCTTATATGTGAATTTATAAAAGGAGTAAGGTAAATTGAAGCTACTCAGAGAGCTTTGCGCTGCAAGCGGTGCTTCGGGTGCAGAGCAGGAAATACGTAATTTAATAGCTGAAAAAACCTCTGAATTTGAGCAGTATGTGGATTCTATGGGAAACCTTATTGTAAGCACAGGCGGCAGAGGCGATAAAATAATGCTTGCCGCACACATGGATGAGGTTGGACTGCTTATTTCAAAGATTGACGACAACGGTTTTCTGCGTTTTAAAACTGTTGGCGGAATAGATGCGGCTGTGCTTGCCGGCAAAAAAGTGTTTGTCGGTAAAAACAAGGTTGTTGGAATAATCGGTATAAGAGCCGTTCATCTGCAGAAAAAAGAGGAGAGAGAAAGCGGTGTAGAGCTTAAAGAACTGTACATTGATATTGGCGCCTTATCCAAAGAAGAGGCGGAAAGCGCTGTGGCGGTAGGTGAATATGCGACCTTTGAACCGCATTTTACCGAGTTTGGTGACAGACTTATAACTGCAAAGGCGCTGGATGACAGGGCAGGCTGTGCCGTGGTTATTGAACTTTTGAAAAGATGCAGGCATAAAAATATATGTGCCGCATTTACTGCACAGGAGGAGGTAGGTCTTCGCGGTGCAGGGGTTGCGGCTGAACACATTGCCCCCGATATGGCGGTGGTGGTTGAAAGTACAATATGCACAGACCTTTATCCCGCGGAGGATTACAGTAGTGTGACCTATCTGGGCAAGGGACCTGTTATACCCTTTGCCGACGGGGCGGCTACTCCGGACAGAAATCTTATGAGCAGCATAATTTTGTCGGCTAAAAACAAAAATATTCCCTGGCAGTATAAGAGAACCACTGCCGGAGGAACAGATGCAGGGGCGATTGCCCGCAGTGTAAACGGTATTCCAACGGCAGTGGTTGCACTTCCCTGCAGAAATCTTCATTCGCCTATGACTGTAATCAGCAGGGACGATTACGAAAATATGATAAAGCTTTTGGAAGAATGGATAAAAATTAAGGCATAAGCTTTAACGCAACATAGGCGGTAAATATGCAAAAAGTAAGTAAAAGAGCAATGCGCACCCACGGGAGCCTGCTCTTTTTTTCTGTGGTGTTTTTTGTGTAGCCCATTTGTTTCATGTACTCGCAGACGATTTTATCTGCTTCCTTTACTGCGTCATTCATAAACTCACCCCGGTTTATTTTACCCGGTCTGGGAATTTTTATTCACAAAGGCAACAAGTACAGTCATATCATCCTTTATATCATCTCCCTGGCGGTTGCCGGCCTCGTCTATTATTTGCTGTGCAAGCTCATGGGGATTATCACCCTCGTAATTACCTATAATTTCAACAATCCACTTATCACCCGAGGGGTCGGAGTCGGCTACTCCGTCGGTTATCATAACAATGCAGTTTGTGGGATGAAGGCTTCTGGTTGCCTTTTCAATATCAACCCTGGGAGTAACCCCCGCAGGCAGACCCGAGGCGGAAATCACCTGTACCTTATCATCGTATTTAAAATAGCTTGAAGAGGCGCCTGACTTTATAAAACCGGCGGAACAAAGGTCCGGGTCAAGAACAAGTATATCCAGCGTGGCAAAGGAGGTGTCGGTGGATTTTAAGACAAGCACCGAGTTTATAATATTTACAGCGGTATGGGTGTCATAGCCTGCACAAAACATATTGCACAATAAGGTTACAACTGCATTACTGTTCATATAAGCCATTTCACCGCTTCCCATACCGTCGCTTAAAACAAGTATACACTTTCCGTCGGGGGTGTAGGTAATGCCAAAGCAATCACCGCTGCGGCTCTCGCGAGAGGCGGTGGCACTGCCTGTATTGATACCCAGAGCACCGTGAGGGATAAGGCGCATACGGCTGCCGCTGTTATATATTATCTGCATGGGAATGCCAAGCCTGTTACCAACTGTACTGCAAATAGTATCGGCATAGCGGTTGCAGCTTTCCCTGCATTCTACGTCTGCAAAAATTTTATTATCCGTACAGGCTACAGATATACTTCGCAGAGGTACGCCTGCACTGCACAGGGCGGAGGTTATTGCAGCTTCAGCGCCGCTGTCAAAGGTTATGGTGCCGACAAGTGAGTTTGCTCGCTTGTCTATGGTTTCGGATATGGCGGCAAGCTGACGGACCATGGTTGCGCGTGCTTCTGCTATACGGCTTTCCCACAGCCTGTCAACCTTGTATATATCATACATATTGTTAAAGGTATTTACAAGCTTGCTTACAGAAAGACATTTTTCCGAAAGACCCGAAGGCAGGCCCGATGTGGTAAGACATCCGTTTTTCTCACACACCTGCAGCATTACAAAAAGAGATGTATAGGTGCGGTTGAATTCCTTTTTCCAGCAAAGCTGCATACGAGGACAACCTGTACAGGCGGCTTTGACAGTCCGGTCAAAGAAAACAGGAGCGGCTGAATCTGAGCCGAAAAGACCTGCCTCGGATATATGGCTGAAGGTTTTGGCAATATGCGAGAGGGAAGAAGATAGGATTGACAGCTCGTGAGACAGAAAATTGCCCGTGCGTGAGGGGGATGCTTTCATATTTCTTGCAATACCCAGTGAGAATTTTGCGGCAAGCTTTTGGGGGAGAAGCATAAAAATTACTCCTGCGGCAAAAATACCGTAAAGGTTTATTATTGCCTCGGCACTGCCGCCCGTGTAAAGAGTAATGAGAGAGTTGATTATTACAAAGGTGAGAAAACACGCCGCTTTACCGTATACCGCCAGAAAGCCTGCACCCATGGATGAAATTGCAAAAGCGCCCAGCACAGGGGCAATATTGCCGTCAACAATGCCGGCGGTAAGTCCTATGGCAATACCCGACACAGCACCTGCGCCCGCACCGCCCGAATATGCAAAAAGCAGAGCGGCACAGGTACAAAGCACCTGACTTAAGTTAATTCCCCATACACTGAAGCCGGTTCCTATACCAAGAATGAGTGTGGCGGCAAAAACCGATACCGATATTAAATCCTCGCTTACCTTGTGGGGGTTTACCTGACCTGTAAGTATTACATTTTTTGCATTGGCAAAAAGAAGAGTAAGCCCGAACACCAGAGTGCCCTCAACCGCAAGAATGAGAAGGTCATAAATCAGTATTCTGCTGCCCCACAGCACCATAACAGATGCTGACAGTATGCAGACGGTCATAAGAGCACCCCGACGAACAGGATTTTTAAGGAGAGAGGGGAAGCGCTTTACAAGAGCGGTAAAAAGAACAGCCGCGGCTGTGTATTTTACCATTACAAGGGCATCGTGACTTACAAGCCCTGCCGATATAAGCACCATTATGCCTACCGTGTAGGGAATGGAGGATATGTATTCTGCAGCAAAAAGAGCAATGCCAAAGGGCATCATTCCGCCTAAAATTGCCGGACGTGTTGCAAAGAATACACACAGGGCATAAAGTATTTTTTTAAAATCAAGCCGGGATACCCTTTCGGCTGACCCTGACAGGGCGTCCGAGTTCTGTTTTCGTTTAAAAATATCTATTTCCAAAAAATCAACTCCTTTTGTTCAGTATAGCAGAAATCAGGACAGGCTTTTGTCAGAAAAAGGAAGAAATTTACATATTTTTTTGTCGCAAAACGACGCCTGAGAAAAAGAAGTTTTTTAAGGGCTATATTTTTAAGTAAATTTACTATTTTTCATTGACATGTTAATTTTTTTCATATATAATAACAAATAATGTTAAATAATTTCATCGGGAAGGAGGTAGAACTGCAAAAAATGAACACGAGAAGAGAAGAAATTTTAGAAAAAATTAATGCTCAGGGTTTTATGAGTATAAGTGATCTTGCAGTTATATTTCCTGATGTTTCGACCATGACAATCCGCCGTGACCTTGAGTTTTTGGAGGACAGAGGCGACATTGTAAGAACCAAGGGCGGAGCCAAGAGTATTATGCATCTTTCAATGCAGAAGGAAGAGGCATACCACCGCCGCGAGCTTATAAACCCCGAACTGAAAAGAGAGATTGCACACAAGGCCTGTACTCTTATTGAAAATAACACCTGTGTGTACTTAGACTCGGGCAGTACGGTAATGCATATTGCAAAGGTGCTTACGGCAAAAAAGCTTTTTGCGGTAACAAGCAGCCCTAATGTTGCTATGGAAATGCTTCGTAACCCGGATTGTGTTGTAAGCATGACAGGCGGTAAACTCAACCGTGAAAATATTTGTTTATCAGGTCTTGGCGCAGTACATTTTCTTGATGATATTAACATAGGCACAGCCGTTGTTGCCGCTTCGGGGTATTCGCCCGAGTACGGATTTACCTGCGGTAACTTTGACGAAAACGAACTGAAAAAGGCGGCTGTTAAATCGGCTCAGAGAGTGGTTATCGTTATGGACAGCACCAAAATAGGTAAAAACCACCCCTTTACCTTTGCGGAGCTTTCGGATGTGGACATCTTTGTAACAGACAGTAAGTTTGACGGTAAGCTGCTTTCGGATATAAAGAAAAAGGGTGTAAAAGTATTATAGTTATATAGGAAAGGATGATTTTAAAATGAAAACAAAAGCAGTAAGAATTTACGGCAAAGAGGATTTAAGACTCGAGGAATTTGAACTTCCCGAGATTCGTGATGACGAAATACTTGCTCATATTATTTCCGACTCACTGTGCATGTCTTCCTACAAGGCAGCAAAGCAGGGCGCAGACCACAAGCGTGTTCCCAATGATATAGCAGAAAATCCTGTTATCATCGGTCACGAATTCTGCGGTGAAATTGTTCAGGTTGGTTCCAAGTGGGCTGACGAATGGAAGGTAGGACAGAAGTTCTCCATCCAGCCTGCTATCAACTACAAGGGCAGTCTCGCAGCTCCCGGATATTCCTACAAGAACATCGGCGGTAACGCTACATATGTTATAATCCCCAGCGAATTTATGGAAATGGGTTGCCTCCTTCACTACGAAGGCGAAGCATTCTTCTATGGTTCACTTTCCGAACCTATGAGCTGTATCGTTGGCGGGTTCCACGCAAACTACCACACAACAGCAGGCAGCTATGTTCATGATATGGGTATTACAGAAGGCGGAAAAATGGCTCTGCTCGCAGGTGCAGGTCCCATGGGTCTTGGTGCAGTTGACTATGCTATTCACTGTGACCGCAAGCCCTCACTGCTGGTTGTAACAGATATTGATGACGCTCGTCTTGCACGTGCGGCTTCCATCTTAACACCTGAAGAAGCTGAAAAGAACGGCGTTAAGCTTATGTATGTAAACACAGCTGACAAAACTGCTGATGACCTTAAGGCTATCGCAGGCGGCGAAGGCTTTAACGATGTATTTGTATATGCTCCCGTTAAGCCCGTTGTTGAAATGGGTGACGCAATCCTTGCTAAAGACGGTTGCCTCAACTTCTTTGCAGGCCCCACAAACCCCGCATTCACAGCTGAATTCAACTTCTACAATGTTCACTATGCTTCAACACACGTTGTTGGTACAAGCGGCGGTAACACAGCAGATATGATTGAATCGCTCAAGATGATGGAAGAAGGTACACTCAATCCCGCAGCTATGATTACACACATCGGTGGTCTCAACGCTGCAGTTGAAACAACACTCAACCTGCCCAACATCAAGGGTGGTAAGAAGCTCATCTACACAAACATTGAAATGCCTCTCGTAGCTATCGACGATTTCGCAAAGCTTGGAGAAACAGATCCCATGTTTGCAGAGCTTGACAAGATTTGTAAAGCACATAACGGACTCTGGAATGCGGAAGCAGAAAAGTATCTGTTAGCTAATAAATAATTAAACCGTCCCGTCGGAGCACTGCTCCGACGGGCATAACCTTGTTCAGCCGAAAGTAATTTTTGGCTGTTCGCCGCACAGCTCACGGCGGAAAAAACATAAAATTTGTGGGCGGAAAGGATTTTTGACAAATGGCAACACCTATTATTATGCCTAAGCAGGGTCAGTCAGTTGAAAGTTGTATCATTGCTAAATGGCACAAGAAAAAGGGCGACAGCATTGCAGTAGGCGATATGCTGTTTACCTACGAAACAGACAAGGCAACCTTTGATGAAGAAGCAAAAGAAGCCGGCGTACTTCTTGACGTATTCTTTGAAGAGGGCGACGATGTTCCCTGTCTTACAAATGTTTGCGTAATCGGTAATGCAGGCGAAAGCACTGCTGAATTTAACCCGAACGGTGCATCCGAAGCACCTGCAGAAGCACCTGCGGCTCCCGCAGCAGCACCTGCAGCAGCTCCTGCTCCCGCAGCAGCACCCGTAGCAAAGGTTATTACAGAAAACACAGCTACTCCCGTTATTATGCCCAAGCAGGGTCAGTCGGTTGAAAGCTGTATCATAGCTAAGTGGCACAAGAAAAAGGGTGACACAGTAGCTGAAGGCGATGTACTGTTTACATATGAAACAGATAAGGCTACTTTTGATGAAGAAGCTAAACTCAGCGGTATCCTTCTCGACGTATTCTTTGAAGAAGGTGACGATGTTCCCTGCCTTACAAACGTATGTGCAATCGGTAAGGAAGGCAACACAACAGCAGAGCTCCGTCCCGACGGTGCTGAAGATGCAGCTCCTGCAGCAGCAGTAGCAGCGGCTCCCGTAGCAGCAGCTCCCGTAGCGGCAACAGCATCTGCAGGCTCTTCTGCAAAGGTTTCTCCCCGTGCACGTGCACTTGCAGCACGCCGCGGCGTAGATGTAGCAGCAGCTACACCCACAGGTCCTAACGGACGCGTTATCGAGCGTGACATTCAGGCACTTATCGACAACGGCACAGGCTTCCTGTCCGCAGCAGCAGACGGTTACAAGCCCGGTATGGTTGGCACAGGCATTGGTGGCAGAGTTCGTGTTGAAGACCTCACAGCAGCTCCCGAAGCTCCCAAGGCTGATGCTCCTGCAGCAGCAGCTCCCGCAGCACCTGCAGCTGAATACGAAGATGTTAAGATTCCCAACATCCGTAAGGTTATTGCTCGTTCTATGCATGCTTCCCTGTCCGAAATGGCACAGCTTACACTGAACAGCTCCTTCGATGCAGCTGAAATTATGGCTTACCGCTCCAAGGTTAAGAACAATATGGAAGCTATGGGCCTTGCAAACATTACACTTAACGATATCGTTCTGTATGCAGTATCCCGCATACTCAAGAACCACAAAGACTTAAACGCACACTTTATCGGTGACACAATGCGTTACTATAACGTAGTTAACCTGGGTATGGCAGTTGACACTCCCAGAGGCCTTATGGTTCCCACACTCTTTGGTGCTGATAAGATGAGCCTTAACGAAATCTCTGTTAAGAGCAAAGAGCTTGCAAAGGCTTGCCAGGCAGGCACAATCAGCCCCGACCTTCTCACAGGCGGCAGCTTTACAGTTACAAACCTGGGCTCTATGGGTATCGAATCCTTTACTCCTGTTATCAATCCTCCCCAGACAGGTATCCTGGGTGTTGATACAATTACAACAGGTGTAAGAGAAGTGAACGGCGAACTCAAGGGCTACAAGAAGATGGGTCTGTCCCTCACATTTGACCACAGAGCAGTTGACGGTGCACCTGCTGCTAAGTTCCTCAAAGAACTCACAAGCGCACTTGAAAACTTCAGCATAATGCTTGCTAAATAGGAGGATGCACAATGATTTATGATTTAATCGTTCTGGGCGGCGGTCCTGCAGGTTATCTTGCAGCTGAAAGAGCCGGCCATGCAGGACTTAAAACTCTGGTAATAGAAAAGAGAAGCTTTGGCGGTGTTTGCTTAAACGAAGGCTGCGTTCCCTCAAAATCCCTGCTCTATTCCGCAAAGGTATTTGACTACACACGTCACGGTGACAAGTACGGTGTAACAGTTTCCGATTCTTCCATTGACCAGACAAAGGTTATCGAAAGAAAGAACAAGGTTGTTAAAACTCTTGTTTCGGGTATTGAAATGACCCTTAAGGCTAACAAGGTTGAAATGGTTAAGGCTGTTGGTAAAATTACAGGACGTTCTGCAGAAGGCTACACAGTTGAAGCAGACGGACAGGTTTACACAGGTAAAAAACTGCTCATCGCTACAGGCTCTTCCGCAGTTGTTCCTCCTATAAAGGGCGTTAAGGAAGGCGTTGAAAAGGGCACTGTTCTTACAAACCGTGAAATTTTAGACCTTACAGAAATTCCCAAGAATCTGGTTGTAGTAGGCGGCGGCGTTATCGGTCTTGAAATGGCATCATACTTCAATTCTGTTGGCAGCAATGTAACAGTTATTGAAATGATGGATAAGATTGCCGGCCCCACAGATTCTGATATCAGCGATATTCTGCTCAAAAACTACAAGGCTAAGGGCATTACCTTTAACCTCGGCGCAAAGGTTGTAGAAGTTACATCCGATGCAGTTGTATTTGAAAAAGACGGTAAAACCGAAAAGGCTCCTGCTGACAAGGTTCTCCTTTCAATCGGCAGACGTGCAGTATCGGCTGACATTGGTCTTGAAAGCATCGGCGTTTTAACAGAACGCGGCGCAATCGTAACAGACAGATACGGTAAGACAAACCTTCCCGGCGTATATGCTGCCGGCGATGTAAACGGCAAGTCCATGCTGGCTCATACAGCTTACCGTGAAGCAGAAGTTGCTATAAACAACATTCTCGGCAAAAAAGACGTTATGCGCTATGATGCAATCCCCGCTGTTATCTACACAAACCCCGAAGTTGGCAGCGTAGGCGAAACAGAAAAGACAGCAAAAGAAAAGGGATATGACGTTGAAATCGTTAAACTGCCCATGAACTACAGCGGACGCTATGTTGCAGAAAATGAAGGCGGAAACGGAATTATTAAGCTTGTAATTGACAAGAAATACAAGAGACTGCTGGGTTGCCACGTAATCGGAAACTATGCTTCCGAATTTATCGTAGCGGCTGGAATAATGGTTGAAACACAGATGAAGATTGATGACATCAAGGAACTGGTATTCCCCCATCCCACAGTATGTGAAATGATAAGAGAAGCAATTTTTCAGTCTAAACTTTAATGTAAAGGAGATAAAACCATGACAAAATCACTTTTTATGGATCCTAATGAACTGAGAAAGCCGGGTAAAGTTACATTTACTGACATTCCGGTTAACCAGTACAACAAGACCATTGCTCAGGAAAAAGAAAACTTTTCAAAAGACGATTTTCTCCGTATCTACCGTGATATGAGAATTATCCGTGAATTTGAAACAATGCTCTACCTTGTAAAAACAACAGGTGGCTACAACGGTATTGAGTACAACAACCCCGGTCCTGCTCACCTTTCCATGGGTCAGGAAGCATCTGCAGTAGGTCAGGCTTACCTGCTCGGCAAAGATGACTTTATCTTTGGTTCACACAGAAGCCACGGCGAAATCATCGCTAAAGGTCTTTCCGCTATCCACAAGCTGGATGACGCTGAACTTATGACAGATATGACAGGCTTCTTTGACGGTGCTACATTCAAGGTAATCGACGGAAAACAGAAGAACAAGGGCGACGTTAAGGAAACAGCTATGGACTTCCTTCTCTACGGTGCTCTGGCAGAAGTTTTCGCAAGAGAAACAGGCTTTAACAAGGGTATCGGCGGCTCCATGCACGCATTCTTCACACCCTTTGGTATTTACCCCAACAACGCTATCGTTGGCGGTTCCGCTACAGTAGCAATGGGTAGTGCTCTTTACAAGAGAGTAAACGCTAAAAAAGGTATCGTAGTATCCAACATCGGTGACGCTTCCATGGGTTGCGGTCCCGTTTGGGAAGCTCTTAACATGGGCTCTATGGACCAGATTAAGCAGCTTTGGGAAGAAGGCTTCAATAACGGTCTTCCCATCATCTTCAACTTCTTCAACAACCTCTACGGTATGGGTGGCCAGACTGTTGGTGAAACAATGGCTTACAACGTACTTGCAAGAGTTGGTGCAGGTGTTAACCCCGACCAGATGCACGCAGAAAGAGTTGACGGTTACAATCCCCTCGCAGTTATCGACGCTATGCGCCGTAAGATTGAAATCATCAAGGAAGGCAGAGGTCCTGTTCTTCTTGATACTCTTACCTACCGTATGGCAGGTCACTCACCCTCTGACTCCGACAGTTACAGAACCAAGGAAGAAAAAGAGGCTTGGGCAGCACATGACGTACTCGAAGCATACAAGAAGAAGCTTACATCTGCTAAGGTTCTCAAGGCTGACGATTTTGCTGCTGTTGACGAGGACGTTATCGAAAGAATGACAAAGATCTACAAGCTGGCTATTGACGACGAAGTATCCCCCAGAATGGATCTTATAAAGAACCCCGAAAAGTTCGAAAGCATTATGCTTTCCAACCAGAATGTTCCCACAATGGAAGAAGGAAGAGAACCCGACGTTCTTATCCCCATGGAAGAAAACCCCAGAGTACAGCAGATCGCTCGCCGCGAACGCTACGCATTCGATGCAAACGGCAAGCCTGTTTCCAAGAACAAGGTTTACCAGCTGCGTGACGGTATCTTCGAAGCTATCATCGAAAAGTTCTACGAAGATCCCACACTGGTTGCATACGGTGAAGATAACAGAGACTGGGGCGGCGCATTCGCTGTTTACAGAGGTCTTACAGAATCCCTGCCTTACCACCGTTTCTTCAACTCTCCTATTTCCGAAGCGGCTATCGTAGGTAGCGCTGTTGGTTACGCTATGAGCGGCGGTAGAGTTATTGCAGAGCTTATGTACTGTGACTTCCTCGGCCGTGCAGGTGACGAAGTATTAAACCAGCTGGCTAAATGGCAGTCCATGAGCGCAGGTATCATCAAGATGCCCGTTGTTCTCCGTGTATCTGTTGGTTCCAAGTACGGTGCACAGCACTCTCAGGACTGGACAGCTATCGTTTCCCATATCCCTGGCCTCAAGGTTGCATTCCCTGTAACTCCTTACGATGCTAAGGGTCTTATGGCAAGCGCACTGGCCGGCACAGATCCCGTTGTATTCTTTGAAAGTCAGAGAATTTACGACATCGGCGAACAGTTCCACGAAGGTGGCGTTCCTGAAGGTCATTACGAAATCCCCTTCGGCGAACCCGATGTTAAGAAGGCAGGTAGCGATATTACTATCCTTACAATCGGTGCTACACTTTACAGAGCACTTGAAGCTGCTAAGATCTTAGAAGAACAGTACGGTATCTCCGCTGAAGTTATCGACGCAAGAAGCATCGTTCCCTTCAACTATGACAAGGTTATCGAATCTGTTAAGAAGACAGGCAGACTGGTTCTCGCAAGTGACGCTTGTGAAAGAGGTTCTATCCTTAAGGATATGGCTCAGAACGTAAGCGAACTGGCATTTGATTACCTGGATGCACCTCCTGTTGTTGTTGGCGCTCGTAACTGGATCACACCCTGTCACGAACTGGAAGAAGCATTCTTCCCCCAGGCTTCCTGGATTATCGACGCTATCAACGAAAAGATTCTGCCTATCCCCGGTTACACATCTGCTCAGAACTTTACAGAAGTAGAAAAGAACAGAAGAAGCACACTGGGTGTATAATTAACCAGAACAAATTTAAGGCTCCTCGCGAAAGCGCGGAGCTTTTTTTGCATATATAGGAAGGAATTTTAATTTATTACTATATATAGTTGATAAAAAAATATTGGTGTGATATAATATTTTTATTGTAATTTTACAATGGAGGGGGAAAACATGAGAAAGGTAATATCAATTTTGCTCAGCGTTATAATGATGCTGACAACTATGGCAGCAATGCCTGTTTTTGCAGAAGATACTACTGCAGTTAATCTTGTTGTTAATGGTGATTTTGAACAGGATGCAGTAGCAGATTCAACAACAATAACAGGCTGGACAAATGCAGCTACTGCAAAGGCATGCTATAAAAGCGGAAACGGAGGATATGTTGCAAATTTGCCTGTGCAGGCACAGCTTCGTCAGGTGATTCCTATTACATCGTGGATAAGCAGCGGAAGTAACCACGGATATTTGTTCTCGGCAGATATGCACTACAATAACGGTGGATATCCTGCGTTCAGAATTATTGCAAGCTTTGCCGATGGCACAGAAGCTTCTCAGGTGGTTGCGGTAAAAAGACCCGATGAAGAGATTACAGATCCAAAGAGCCAGTTGATGGCAACGCTTTGGCAGTGGAATAAGCTTGAATATGATATAAGCTGGCTTACTCAGAGTACACCGTCAAGACTTAATGCAATTACCATAGACCTGCTTGGTCAGGGTGCGGGATGTCAGTATGATAATATTGTTATCACACAGAAGGAAACACCCACTACCGATGGTAATGACGGGAATGAAGGCGCAACACTGATAGAGGGCTACGAGGGCGAAATAGTCAGCTCAAAGGGTGATTTTGAAGGCACAACCGAGACTGACCTTGCGTCGGCAGGCTGGACCTTACCAGCAGGTGCGCTTGCAACAGGTGCAACTGATGCATACAGCGGCAGTGCATACATAAAGGTACCGGCAGGCAATTCAATTACATTTACAGCGGCAAATATGCATGAAGCGGGTTATATGCTGAGAGGATATTATAAGCATATGACAGATGGTACAACAGCATCCTCGCAGATATATATGCAACAGGTAGGCATTTCTTCATCAAACTATAATACGGCACTTGTATATACAAACAGCTGGACAAAGTTTGGTATGATGCTCAATGCCAATCAGATAGGAAGCTCAGGCAGAGTAAGCTTTTCTGTTAATAACGGTACCGGCTGTGCAACACTTTGTCTTGACAGCTTAGAGCTTATAAGACTTGATAATTATGACACAAGAAACATAATTCAGAACCCCGGTTTTGATGTAAACGGAGTTGACACCGCCGGAGCAATTCAGCATCACTACGCAAGCTGGTTTAATAATGGCTCAGCAAGAATTGTAAGCGGCGGACATACAGGTAACACTGCTATGCGTGTTGATGGTGGCAATATGTACACTTGGGCATCAACTGACGGTACAAA
>JAZNUH010000084.1:0-21964 GCA_045592225.1 Clostridia bacterium
CTATTTATGCAAAGGAGATGAATAATAAAATGAAGGAAAAAAATAAAGATAAAAAGAGAAAGCCCGAATGGGAGCTATACCCCGATATTTCGAACACGGCATCAGCAAATGAATGCACCGGCCTTATGCAGACGGTACCTGAGGATGAGAATGAGTTGTTCTCCTATGAAAATCTACACAGTATGCAAACGCCCAAAAAATACGGCAACAAGAAGTAGAGATATGAGATATGAGATATGAGTTATTAGTTATGATCTGACCTGCGGTCACAGTTTGCAGGGAACATCCTGCGTGTTGTTCCGGTTGTGATGTGTTTTCAGGGTAAATAATTTATGCCGCAAGGCGATTCATTATTAATAAAACTCACCTCCTCCGTCAGCTTTCAGCTGACACCCCCTACGGCAGGGGAAGGCTTTTTTACAAAAAAAGCCCGGAAGCTTTCGCTTCCGGGCAAATCCCCGCAATGCCGGTTACACCTAATTTTTTAACCTGCCTGGCAGGTGGGTGACATATTAACTGTTCCTGGGTTTCCCTCATACCAAACTCAAGAGAGTGTGGGGGGCATACACGCCGCAGTTAAAATCCGTCTCCCGTTCATAAAAGTATCGGCTAAAATACTCGGCTTCTCGCACACCGCAGGGTGTATAACCGTTGAATTATTCCTCATCTTCTACAAATTCAAACTGGTCCTGCATACGTTCTTTGAATATTTCAAAAATTCTCTGCAGTTCGTTTTCATCTTCAATGGGCTCTAAAATATCTTCGTCCTCGCCCGCTTCAATAATTCGCATAATCAGAACTGTATCCTCTTCCTCGTCCTGATTCACATCAACACCAACTGCATATCTGTTGTCCTGCTCTTCTATTATATCCAGAACTTCAAGGTGTAATTCATTTCCTTCATCATCAAACAAAACAACTATATTTTCTCTTTCTTCCGACATTTTTATCATCCTTTCTTTAAATCCAGATAAGACTGCAGTATAAACACCGCCGCCAGTTTATCAAGTATACCCTTTCTCTTCTTGCCGCTGACATTTCCCTCTGCAAGTGTTCTGTGTGCCGCCGAGGATGAAAGCCTTTCATCCCACATAATAACCTCTTTGCCGCACCGCTGTTTTAAAAGCTCTGCAAATGCCTGGGTTTTTTCAGCTCTCTCTCCTATACTCCCGTTCATATTTTTAGGCAGACCCATTACTATTTCGTCTACATTATATTCGGTAATATATTTGATTATCCCTTCAAGCTGCTTTTCTTTTTCCTTTTCGCTTATAACCGTTACAGGTTGTGCCGTCCAACCCAGTGCATCACTTACCGCTATTCCTATTCTGCTGTCACCGTAGTCAATTCCGAGTATTCTCAATTTTATCACCTTTATTATACTTTATGTATCTATTCAAATCAAGTAAAATATTTGTACAAGTCCGAAACATTTTTTTCAACATGTGTGGGGTTCATTGCAAGCATTTCGCTTTTGTCACCAAAGCCATATAAAATAGATATAGTAGGAACTCCGTTTGCCTGTGCCGCTTCAACATCAAACTTTGTGTCACCAATCATAACTGCATTTTTGTTATCCGCCGCATCAAGTGCCGCTTTGATTACCTTTTCCTTGTTGTCCAGACTTTTGTCAAGTGCCGCACCCACAATCTTTTTAAAATACTTTGCTACCCCAAGATGCTCGAGTATAATCTCGGAATACTCTGTAGGCTTTGCCGTTGCGACAATAACTTCTTTGCCCTTGTCATTAAGATATTCGAGCAACTCCTTTATGCCATCGTAGAGCTTACATTGAAGCAGACCCTTTGTTGAATAGTATTCTCTGTATACCCAAAGTGCCTCCTCGGCAACCTCTTCACTTACTCCGCAGTATCTTTTAAATGAATCTCTTATGGGCGGACCTATAAACATACACCTTGTTTCGTAGTCTAGCTCTTTGAGACCCATTTTTTCTATTGCGTATTTTACTCCCTCTGTTATTCCCTGCGAGGTGTTGACCAATGTTCCGTCCAGGTCAAACAGGGCTGTATCGTATTTCATCATCCACAAATCCTTTGCTTTGTTTTGTTAACCTCATAAATAATTTTTTCTGCATCAAGAGTTTTGAACTCTCCGTTTTCGTACAAAATTTCCCCATCCACAGCAGTACATACAACATCTGCCGACTTTGCGGCATATACGAGGTTTGCGCGTACATCGTGTATGGGCTGAAAATGGGGTTTATCTGTGCGTAAAACAGCAAAATCCGCCTTCATACCCTCTTTGATTTCTCCAACATCATCCATACCAAGCGCCTTTGCACCGTAAACCGTAGCCATTTTAAAGGCTTCTGCGGCATCCATTTTATAAAGCAGTGCTGCAAGCTGCATTTCTTCAAGCATATCCACATTATTGTTGGAGGATGAACCGTCTGTGCCAAGAGCAATATTCATTCCCGCCGCCTTCATGGCAAGGGGATTTGAAATACCACTTCGAAGCTTTAAGTTGCTTGCAGGGTTGCACGCCGCAGTCACACCCTTTTCTGCAAGAAGTGCCATGTCCTCGTCGGACAGGTGTACGCAATGCGCAGCAATACATTTTGTATCAAACACACCGGCATCATACATAAGACGGGCTGGTGTTTTTCCGTAATCTTTAAGGCAGTTTGCGTTTTCTGTTGCAGTTTCGGAAAGATGCACATGACTTATTCCGCCAAGCTCTTTAATCTGCTCTGCACAACGGCGCAGATATTCGGGTGTGCAGCAGTACACCGAATGCATACCAAATCCCACAGTAATTCGTCCATCTGCCGCACCGTGGTATTTACTGTAAAGCTTCATGTTTTCCGCCATGCGTCCGCTGTCATCAACGCCTTCAGCATCCCAGCTCTGCAGACCCCTGCTTATTTTTGCACGCATACCGCTTTCAATGGTTGCATCGGCAATCCTGTCACAGAACATATACATATCATTAAAGGCTGTTGTTCCCGATGCCAGCATCTCGAGTAATGTAAGCTTTGTGCCCCAATAGGTATCGTCGGGCGTCAGCTTATCCTCTGCGGGAAATATTTTTTCAAACAACCATTCATTCAGCTCCATTCCGTCGGCATAACCGCGTAAGAAACTCATGGGAACATGAGAATGTGTGTTCACAAAACCGGGTATGATAAGTCTGTCCTTACCGTCTATCACCCTGTCAGCCGTTATATCTGCTTTGGTTCCTATATACGCAAACTTATCATCTTCTACCAGAACATTTGTGCAAGGCACAAAGCTATCCCCCGACAGAACGGCTATGTTTTTAAATAAAATACTCATAATTAATCCTTCTTTTTATTCTTCGGGTTTAAAATATCTCTCCAGTCAAGGTCACCTCTTGCAAGACCGTGTATAAGCACCTCGGCTGTTGCAATGTTTGTTGCAAGCGGAATGTTATGTACATCACAAAGTCGCAACAGTGCCGAAACGTCCGGTTCATGCGGCTGTGCGGTAAGAGGATCTCTGAAAAACAGTACAAGGTCAATTTCGTTGTAGGCAATTCTCCCACCTATCTGCTGGTCTCCACCCTGTGGGCCTGACAGAAATCTCTGTACCTCAAGCCCGGTTGCATCTATTATAAGGCTGCCGGTTGTTCCGGTTGCACACAGATTATGTTTGTTAAGTATCCCTTTATAAGCAATACAAAACTGAACCATTAATTCCTTCTTTTTGTCATGAGCTATCAGTGCAATATTCATAAATTACCTCCTTTTTTCAGTCCCTTTATTTTAAGCATGGGTACATTTTCCCCAAGCAACCTGTCAGCAATATTCCTGTAAGCTGCGCCTGCCTTTGACTTACGGTCACCTGTTACTGTTTTTCCGTCTGCCGCATTTACCATAACCTTTTCATCATCGGGTACTGCTCCAAGAAAATCAATTGCAAGTGTTTCTATAATCTCTGTCATGGCAGGAATAGCTTTGCTTTTTATGAGTGAGGGTCTTATTTTATTTACCACAACCCATTTTTGGCCTATTCCCATTTGTTCAAGTTTTTCGGTTATTCTGTCTGCATCACGCAGTGCTGTTCTCTCGGGCACTGTAACAACAATTGCGCTGTCAGCCGGTGCCGATGCAATCTCAAAGCCCTGCTCCACTCCTGCAGGGCAATCTATGATAACAAAATCATAGCTTTTGCGAAGCTCGGTGCAGAGTTTTACCATCTGCTCGGGCGTTACCTGATTTTTATCCTTTGTCTGTGACGCCGCCAGAACATACAACTCCGGATACTTTTTATCTTTTATTATTGCCTGTGCAAGACGGCATCTGCCTTCAAGTACATCCACAAAGTCGTAAACCACCTTGTCGTCAATGCCCAGCAGTATATCCAGATTGCGCAATCCTATATCAGCGTCTACAAGCAATACTTTTTTATCCTTCGCAGCTAATGCAGTGCCGAGGTTTGCAACAGTTGTGCTCTTCCCCACTCCACCCTTGCCGGATGTTACCACAATAACCTTGCCCATAAGTTCACCTCTTACCGAATTTTATTATAATATTGTATCACATTTTAAAGTGATAGTCCATATTTTTCGCTATCTTGTCAGTGTATTTTTCTCGGGTGCTGTTTCAGGTTCGGCATTACTGTGGAAGTATGTTTCCAAAACAGCTCTTACCGCTCTGCCTGCCGCCGAGCCGTGTACACCATGTTCTATAACCGCACAAACTGCTATTGTAGGCTTATCATATGGTGCAAAAGCCACGAAAATAGCATTGTCCGAGCCGCCTGCAACCTCAGCAGTACCTGTCTTGGCTCCAACAGGTATGTCAAATCCGTCAAATACTGTGCTTGCCGTTCCAAGCTCTACAACGTTCTTCATACCCTCCAGTATAGCTTTTCTGTTTTCAGGGTCAAGCGATATCTGGCTTACTATTTCCGGCTTGACCGAAGAAATTATTTCTCCTGTTTCGGGTGAACGCACTTCTTTTACAAGATGTACCTTATACCTGTTTCCGCCGTTTGCAATTGTTGCAACATAATTCGCCAGCTGTACAGGTGTAAACAGATTGTCCGACTGTCCTATCGCCACCTGAAGGGTATCGCCCGGCTGCCATACCTGCCCCGCTTCTTCTCGTAATGCAGGAGAAGTAAGTCTGCCTGTGCTTTCCTCTGCCGAAAGCTCTATTCCCGTGCTTTCGCCAAGTCCCATCAGCTTTGCATATGAATTTATGCTTTCTATTCCTGTTCGCCTGCCCACATCATAGAAAAAGTAGTTACACGAATTTTCAAGCGCCATTGATACATTCTGTGCGCCGTGTGTTTCTCCGGTACTGTTATAAATCCAGCATGCAGGTTTGTAGTCCGAATAAAAATCATACTTACCCTGATCCACTATAAATTCATCCGGCTTGATAACACCATCCTGCAGTGCCGCTATTGCGGTAACCATTTTAAAGGTTGAACCCGGCTCATATGCACCGCCAATTGCCCGGTTGAACATAGGCGCCCTGGGGTCTGCATACAATGAAGAATAATCCTCGTCAAAGGTGTTCACATTGTAGTCGGGGTAGGATGCCATTGCCAACACCTCACCCGTGTTTATATCTATTGCCACAATTGCTCCGCAATCGGCATCGTAGCCGGCACCCTCAGGCTCGTTAGCACTATTTACAATTACATAGTCTATTGCATCTATAAGCGCCTGCTCCGCAGATTTTTGCAGCTCCGCATCAATTGTCAACACAACATTGTTTCCCTGTTTTGCCGCAGTATGAGAAGTTACTGTAACTTCACGTCCGTCAACACTCTGCTCAACCCTGTTTGTGCCATCGCTGCCGCGAAGGTCACTTTCCATAATTTTTTCTATCCCCTGTTTGCCTATTATATCATTCAGCGAATAGCCCTGCTCGCTTAAGACGTCATATTCATCCTTATATATTTTCCCCACTCTGCCCAGTATATGTGCAGCGGTGTTGCCGCCCGTGTAAACCCTCACGGGACTTGTAACTATAGCCACCCCGGGAAAGCTGCTTTTCTGTTCTTTTATCTTTGTTACTGTTATATCACTTACATCCTCCGCAAAGGTGTACGGCACGTTATTTGAAAAGCCCACCGACTCCATTTCATATCTCACACCAATAAGCTTACGGGTTACGTCGGCAGAATATCCTTCTATTTCATAGCGCTTTGCAAAAAAATCAATTACACCGCCGGCTGATTCGTCCGCACCAATATCATAGCCCTTTTTCCATTCTGTAAGCTCCTCACCCTCTGATATAAATGAATAGGGTGCGCTCACAGATACAGGAAAACTGTCCCGCAATGTTATATCATCCTGCTCCACCATTTTACAAAGTCTTACAAGCATAGCATTCTTTTCAGCAGACTTCATATCCTTAACATAGTGAATCTGCACCGAGAAGCCTGTTTCATTACCTACAAGCACCTTGCCGTTTCTGTCCATTATCTGTCCTCTCGGTGCTCTGGCGGTTGAGGTTTTAAGCAGTCGCTGCTGGCTTTGTTCATAGTAATAATCACCTTTTACCACCTGCAGATTTACAAGTCTGCTTACAGCTGCAAGGCAGAAAAGAGCCAGCAAAAAATAAACAATTCTGTAGCGCATCATATAACTCTTCTCCCCCTTTCATCAAGCTTAACACGGGACGCCCATATAACAGGTCTGTACAGCAAAAACTGTACTACCGCAGTATACGCTGCCGCAGGTATCATCATACGCAATAGTGCGTACAGGAATATACCCTCGCCCCATATAACATAACTGAAGAAATAGTATACCATTTGGTATATAAGAGTTGCCGCAAAGGTAATACCTGCCGTTACTGTCGGCGTATTTTTATATGTCAGCTCAAGAAAAAGCCTTACTGCAAGTGCAATGTACAAAAATGCAAGGGTATGAAAACCAAACACCCTGCTCCAGCATATATCCATTATCACTCCGGCACAGCCGCCGTATATGCCTGCTTCAACAAAGTCCGAGCTCAGCGCCATTATAATAACCGTTGCCAGAACAATGTTGGGTGCTATTCCCAGTATTTCAATGTATGGACACACCGCGCTCTGAAGTATAAATACAACAAGCAGTGTCAGTGCTTTAAAAACATGTCTCATTTTGTTATCACCATAACTTCGTTTATACGCTCAAAATCCACAGCCGTTTCTATTTCAGCATTATGGTAAAGTCCCTGCTCGTCGGCTATAAATCCACTTATTTTTCCTACTATAATCCCCTCGGGATATATGCCGCCGAGACCCGATGTCTGTACATAGTCACCTACGGCTATATTTGCCCCCTTTGAGATATATGACATTTTACATTTACCGCTTTCCATAAGCTGCAAATCGCCTTCAACTATTGCTCTGTCTCCTGTTCTTTCTATAATTCCGCCCACAGAGGTTTTGGGGTCAATAATTGAAACTACTGTCGCCCAGGTTGTTCCCACATCATAAACATATCCAACAAGACCGTCAACAGTTATAACCGCATCGTTTTTTGATATGCCCGAGGATGTGCCGCGGTTTATTTTGAAGGTGCTGTACCATATTTCGGTGTCGCGTGCCGAAACATCTGCCACCACCATATTGAACTCGCTCTTTTCTTCCTTAAACTTCAATATGGCACGCAGTCTCTCGTTTTCATTCTTAATTTCCTGCATCTCAAGGGTCGCATTTTCCATCTCGCGTATCTGTCCCTTAAGCGACTCATTTTCAAGACGATACTCGTCAAGGGTTTTAAAGCGTCCGAAAAAGTTACCGGTTGCACTGCCTATGCCGTAGAAGAATCTTTGCACAGGTGTAACCACCACACCTACTGCATCACTTATAAACGATGCCTTTTCGCCACCAACTGTAGAAAAAATTGAAATTGCAAGAACTAACACCGTTACAATAACAAGTCCTATAAAAAATCTGCTTTTAAAAAAATTATTCACCTTTTATTCTTTCCCTTCAAAATCAAACTCATCTTTCATAAGCTTTAAAAGTGCCGTCAGCGGCAAGCCTACTACATTGTCATAGTCTCCCTCTATGTGATCTACAAGCTGCCCGCCGAGACCCTGTATGCCATAGGCGCCTGCCTTATCCATAGGCTCGCCCGTTTTTATATATTCACGTATCTGCTCGTCGGTAAGCTTTTTAAAAAACACCTTTGTATGCTCACAAAAGGCGCAAAGCTTTGCATCCCCTGTCCGCAATACCGCCACACCTGTCATAACCTCGTGCACCCTTCCCGACAGAGCAGAAAGCATATTAAATGCATCCTCCTCGTCAGTCGGCTTGCCAAGTATTTTCTCTTCGGCATAAACTATTGTGTCTGCTCCTATTACAAGAGCATTTTCGGTTATATTTTTTGCCGCGGCAGCTGCCTTTCTTGCGGCTATCTGTTGAATTGCCAGTGAAACCTCCACTCCCGCGGGAAAGGTTTCGTCTATATCTGCTGAAATGGTTTTAACTCCCCACTTTTTAAGCATTTCTCTTCTTCTTGGAGAGCCTGATGCCAGTATTATATTAGTAATTTTACTCATTCCTTTCTTTTATCCTGCTCAGAGCCGGTAACAAGTAGTTGGTACAAAGACCTGTAAAAACACCTGTAGCCGCTGATATAAGCATAAGATACGGATAGTACATAAGCACCTGAGGCGTTCCGGTTATTGCTGCCGCCACACCAACCTGTGCAAGACTGTGAAGCACCGCACCGCATATACTGATGCCCACAAATGACACCTTTGGGTATGTCCATTTGTAAAGGCCTGTCATACAAAGCCACGCAGTTACTCCGCCTGCCAATCCGTAAGGTAACGCTGTTACTGCACCCGTCATAACCGACGAAAGTACAACCCGCACAAACATTATGCCCAGTGCCTCCCACGGAGAAAGTAGCGCAAGTGCCGTCATGGTTACCACATTTGCAAGCCCCGGCTTTGCTCCGTATGCCACCGGAGGCATAGGCACAAAGGATTCAGCAATCGAAAGTGCCGTTGCCAGAGCGGTAAGCAAAGCAATATAAATATATTTTTTCTTCATAGTTTCAGTAGGATATGCTGTCTAAAGCAGCTTCCTCCCCTTCAATATATATCACAAGCCTGTGCGGCAGACAAATTATACTTTCTCCCCCACGACTTATAATGCCTCTTTTAACATCGGTTTTATTTTTGCAGTCTGCCGATATAACCCGTACACCTGCATTTGACACCTGTATAGTATTATACCCTCTTTTGGTTTTTATTTCCTCTTCAAAGGGAGAAACACTGTCAAGGTCATACCTTGCGTATTCAATCCCGTCAATCTCTATAACCGCTATTCTTCTGCCCGTGTCTGCCGAAAGCAGAAAAGAAGATACTATCGCAGTAATCACAATAGCTGTGACGATAAGTACATCAACAACCGTTATTTTTTTTACCTGTTGAGCCAAATCCGCCCTCTCCTCTTTTTGTTTGGTTAATTTCGTCAACAATTTCAATAGGTTCCTGGGGCGCTGCCATAATTACCATTTGTGCAACCCTGTCACCCTGATGAATGGTGTAGGGCTCGCCACCGAGGTTAATTACAGCACATTTGATTTCTCCTCTGTAATCACTGTCAACAACACCAACAGCATTTACCATGGTAATACCGTGCTTAATTGCCAGTCCGCTTCGTGCATAAATCATACCTGCATATCCCTTGGGAATCTCTGCCGCTATTCCTGTAGGAATAAGCATACGCTCCATAGGCTGAAGGGTTATATCCCCGTCTATGCACGCGGGCAAATCTATTCCCGCCGCCTCCTCGGTTGCATAAAAAGGAGGCTTTAATGTTCCGTTTTTATAAAGTTCTGATAATAACTTGATTTTCATTTATTAAAATATCCTCTCGTATATTCTCCCTCGGCATATCCGCCTGTTTTATATAACTTTATTATTCTTGCACATTCTTCTGCCGTCTCGGTGGTAAAGCAAAGCTGTCCTATCCATGCACCGCACATGAGTTCAGGCTTGTCCGCCAAAAACAGGGGACGCGAATTGTAAATTACATTTCTGCAGCCTTCACCCTTTTTCATAACCGGGAACTGCGCTCCCGTTTTATCCTTGAGCACTGCTTTACAGGTGCATTTGCCAACAGAATTTTTTATAATACAGTTCTGGGTTATCATAAGCTGATATCTGCCGTATACCATAACCTCCGCCGGCAATATTGCCGCATTCGCCAAATCGTTGAGCTTTCTTGCCGAAAGCTCGGCAGAAAGCGTTGCCGCCGAAAGTCCCTGCTCCGCGTAAAATTTTAAAGCCGGTCTGTTTGTTATGTTAAGTCCCGCTCCGCCAATTATGGGCAAGTCAAACTCTCTTGCCAGGCATATAGCTTCTATGCTGTCACACACAAAGCCTTTTACTCCCATATCGACTGCTCTTGCGGCACTTGTACGCACACTTTCTTTCTCGTCATTTGATATTATGGTCGGGAGATATGCAAAAACCTCTGTCCCGGGTAACTCGTTACATTCCTGCAAGGCATTAAGGCTTATATATAACCTGTCTATCCCCTGTTCTGCCACCGCCCTTGCCTGTGCCATATCTGTAACAGAGGCACACAGCTTAAAATGGTTTTTTATACTATCCCCTTTTATATGCTGGTCATAGTCATATACTTTTTTTCTGTCAATGAGTTTTTGGGCAAGCTTTTCTGCCGCCTCTCTGCGCACGCCGTTAAGGGTGGATATACGGATATTACACTCACCTGACACGCAAATATTTTCTGCATAAAAAGGTGTTGACCCAAGCTTTTTCAGTTGCTCCTCTGCCCTGTCCCTTGAAATAGCGGACACATCTTCAGCCGTTGCGCACACCGTAACGCTTTTATCCTTTTGTGAAAGTGTGAGCTTTGTTCCGTCAAGCTCTATATCTATGCCGCTTTTGCGCGTGTCCTTTACAAAGCTTTCCTTTGCTTTTTTCAAAAGTTCAGGGGAAACATTTCTGCCGGTTTCATCATTGGACTGGTTTGGAATTATCATTTTACTGCCAAACTCACCACCATAAAAACCGCGTGTAAATTTATCACCTCTGCAGAATATTCCGATAAGCTCTTTCATATCCTCATTGGAGATACGCTTATCATCAATGGCTTTTCTGTATATTCTTGTTACTGTGGCAACATATTCGGGCGACTTCATTCGTCCTTCAATTTTAACCGATGCAACACCCATATTTTCAAGCTCGGCAATATCATTTACAAGGCACATATCACGCGGGCTTAAAAAATATCCTTTTTTGCCGTTACATTCATAAAGCTGCCTGCAGGGTTGGGCACACAGACCTCTGTTACCGCTGCGTCCGCCTATCATGCTGCTCATAAGACATTTACCCGAATAAGACATACATATTGCGCCATGGACAAAAACCTCTGTTTCAATATTCGCATTTGCACATATTTCTCTTATTCTGTCCGCGGACAGCTCGCGGGAAAGCACTACCCTTTCAAACCCCATTTTCTTTGCAAAAAGAGCACCGTCGGTACTGTGAATTGTCATTTGCGTGCTTGCATGCAAAGGCATTTGGGGTGCCATTTCACGCACTGCCGCCGCAATTCCCGTATCCTGCACAATAAGGGCATCAATCCCTGCGTCACAAGCGGTTTTTATAAGGCTTTTTGCCTTGTCAAATTCATTTTGATATATAAGTGTATTAAGTGCCAGAAAGACCTTTGTGCCTCTCGGCTTTGCGTATGCAACTGCATCAAAAAGCTCTTGGTCACTGAAATTTACGGCATTGCCTCTTGCACTGAAGTTTGAAGCTCCGATATACACCTCATCGGCACCATTTTGCACAGCCGCACAAAGCGCCGCCATACTACCTGCCGGAGAAAGCAGTTTAAGTTTACTCATTGTCATACCAACCCATAAATATAGTTATTATATACTATATATCAAACAACAAAAAAAGTCAATTACTTCACAGATTATTTACATTTAAAAACAAAAAATCCGCTAAGCGGATTTTTTGTCTTTATTTAAAAGTGAATACAAAATTATTATAGATATCAACGAAATTATTATCCACGATGCAAACATTGGTGTATAACCTACCGCCTTTATTACAAAGCCATATGCAAATGAGCCTATACCGGCGCCAAAATATGTAGCAAAATCCATTATTCCGCTCACCGACGAAACATTGCCTGAATCTAAAAACCGAATCGGAAAAAATGTGAGCATTGATGTGTTCACAAGAGATACTGCCGCATAAATAAGACTTAAAGCTATTGCCGCAGTAACCGGTGTAACAAATCCCAGCATCAGAGGAACTGCAGATAATATGCATATTACAAACGCCATTACAGAAACGAGATGTTCATTTGATTTGCACAATTTATAACAGGGAGTATATAAAAGCCTTCCAATCAGACCGATTACAGGTATAAACAGAACAAAAAGCGCTGACTCTTCTAAATCTATGCCAAACATCTGTACAAAATATACTGCCATCCAGAGGCTTACATTATCCTTCATTACCCCATGAAAAACAGCGGGCAGAAGCAATTGTTTTATTTTTTTCTCTTTCAGCAATCCAAAAAAACTTTTATGCTCTTTGAGTTCGGCTTTCACCTGTATTTTTCGTAGAGACAGAACAACAATAGTGCTCATTATAAGTGTCAAGCACCCGGGTACAATAAAGGCAAATGCCAGACTCAGCTTCTCAATAATAAATGGGGTTAACAGTATTGCCGCAATATTTCCCATTGCTACTGACGTCACCATATATGATGCCATTTTTTTAACCTTTTTTTCATCGTATATGGCAGACATAACATTAAGCACCGATCCCCACAGCATAGACTGCGCAAAGGCATTTGACATCCAAAGCAGCATAATTGCTATAAACGGAGGAAACAAGCCTGTCGCAATATTGCTCACACCTGCTACGAGAAGACCTATAGATATCATAATCCATGGTGGCTGTTTGTCACCAATACCGCCGCTGATAATTCTGCCAAAGGCATATACAACAGAGAAAGCGCTTCCCATCATACCAATTTGAGCACTGTCTAAAATTCCGCCATCAATAAGTCCGGGCGATGCCATTGACAGATTTATTCTTGTCATATAAATGGATGTGTACGCAACATAACATATTATAAAAATAATCAGCTCTCTGTATTTTTTCATTTTCTTTCACCATACCTTACTGAATTTACAAGCTCATGAGATTTTTTTGCCCTTTTCTCTGTTTCGTCATAATTTTTCGCCGACATTGCAATAGCAATACTGTCCAATACGCTCATTTGTGATATCCGCGCAGAAACCGCCTCAACAGGATAGTTGACTTCATCAGAATATACTGTAAGCGGGTAATCACTCAAGTGCACAATTTCGCTGTCAGGATAGGTTGTAAGGCAAACTGTTTTTGCCCCCATTTCCCTTGCAAGACGTAATGCCTCAACAGTTGCAATAGTCCTTCCGCTGTGAGATATGCCAATTGCGACATCATCTTTCGATATATTAAGAGTTGATATTTTCATAACAGGAACATCTGTATAGCAAAAGGCATTCACTCCCAAAAGCATAAGTCTGTATTGAAAATCCCTTACCATTGCCGCCGATGTACCTACACCGTAAACATACACACTCCTTGCCTGCGAAAGCAAATCGGTAACCTTTTGCAAAAGCTTTCTGTCAATTTTTTCTGCTGTGTCATGAAGTGTTTTCACGTTTGCTGCAAAAACCTTGTCCAGAATTTCTCCTGCATTATCGTCGGGTGCTATGTATGGGGTGAAATTAAGCTGACGGTTTTTTGAAATTTCCATAGCAAGAGCGAGCCTCATCTCTGTAAACCCGTCAAAGCCCAGACTTTTACAACAACGAATTACCGCAGATTTTGCCGTTTTGGCACCCTCTGCTGTTTCTGCAACCGAGCTTTCCACAATTTTTTCCTTGTTATCCAGAATATATCCGGCAATTCTTTTTTCAACCTTTGTTAGTTTTTCAAAGTTGTTTTTAATAGCTATCAAACAGCTTTTGTCTTTCATATTTTGCCTCCAGAATTAAGTTCTAATTTTATTATTATTTTTAGAATATCGGTATTATAACATTTCTTTTATTATATGTCAACAAAAAAAAGTAAGCCTAAAAGCTTACTTTTTAAAACTCCAGAATTTGTGTCCCACAAAGCTTATTGCCGTACATATAATGGTAGCAATGGGACCTGCTATATCCTTAGTCAGTCCTGCTTTATTTATAAGCACAAACACAATACCTACATTTGCCGCATATTGCACAGCGTACACGAGTACAAACTTAATAATCTCGGCAACAGACTTTTCGCCTGATTTAAATGTGAATTTTTTGTTCCATATGTAACTGTTTACAAGGCCTGCAACCTGCCCTATCGCCGTTGCGACAGCATAGTGCATACCAAGCTTTATACATATAAGATATACCACAATGCTAATTAACGTATTGAGCACACCTACCATAGCAAAACGGATAACCTGACCTGCACCGTCTCCCATTATAAGGGACTTTATTTTTTTAATCATCACCTGTTCTCCTGCATAAAACCGGCTCCGCCGAAAGCGGAGCCGTAATTTTATTTATCTGTAACTTACTGTACTGTTGTAATTGTTACTGTGCGTGTTTCACCGTTCCATTCAACAGTAGCACCTACGTTCTCGCTGAAAAATCTTAAAGGAATATATGTTCTGTCTTCCTTGATTCTTGCAGGAACATCCAGTATAATTTCACTTGTTTCAGACACGCCTTCTGCATTAACCTTGTTAACAAAAGCCTTTTCATTGTCTATCTGCAGCACAATACCCAAATCACTTCTCATAGCTATAACTGTACGGGTTTCGCCATCCCATGAAACATTCATTTTGAGTGCTTCAGCAATTGCACGGAAGGGTACAAGTACTCTGCCTTCTTCAATGTAAGGCTCTGCATCAAAAACAACGGCTGTTCCATCGATAAGAACTGTTATTTTGTCCGGATTTGCGGATACTGCCATACCTGCTGTCATAGCAAAAAGCATAACCAATACCAGCATACATGTTAAAATCTTTTTCATAAGTTTATCCTCCTAAAAAAGTTTATAAACAGATTTTAACACACCAAAATAAAAAAGTAAATAGATTTTTCAAAATTATACCGTCAGCCACTCTCTGATTATGTCGACAAGTATTGCAAAATACTGCTTTTTGCGTACATCCTCCGATGCGGTAAGAGCCATTTCACAAACCTTTTTACCGTCAGCAAAAAAATGTACCTTTCCTATTTTGTCACCCTTTTTTATAGGTGCTGTTACACTACCCGGTATTTCGGTTTTTGTTTCAATTTTTTCCTGAACGTTCTTTGAAAGCAGTAGGGTAAAATCACTTTCGCATTTTACTGCCACACTTTCCTCTATCCCTTTTTCAACAGGCACAAAGGCTATTGTTTCATCCGCATTGGCAATCTTCATCATTTTGTAATTGGCAAAGCCAAAGTCCAGAAGAGTGCGTGCCGCGTCAAACCTGTCCTGTGACGTCGGTGACCCGAGTACAACCGCAATAAGTTGCATTCCATCCCTTTTTGCGGTGGCGCTCAGACAGAAAAGTGCTTCATCTGTTGAGCCTGTTTTAAGACCGTTTGCTCCGTCATAAAATCTTATAAGCTTATTGGTGTTTGCAAGATTAAACTCGCCGCCACGCAGACTGTCTGTCCATATTGTGGTAAACTCAAATATCTTTTCGTGTTTTATAAGCTCTCTGCTCATAATGGCTATATCTCTCGCACTTGAATAATGCCCTTCTGCATCCAGTCCGTTGGTATTTACAAAGTTGGTGTTTACCATTCCAAGCTGCTTTGCACGTTCATTCATCATACGTACAAATTCACTCTCACTACCCGCAATATATTCCGCCATAGCAACGCAGGCATCGTTTCCCGATGCAACCGCTATACCCTTAAGCAGGTCATATACACTCATCTTCTCTCCTGCATCCAGAAATATGGTTGAACCGCCCATACTTTTAGCTCTCTCGCTTGCAGTTACCATATCATCCATCGCTATTCTTCCGCTGTCCACCGCTTCCATGCTGAGAAGCATGGTCATAACCTTTGTGACCGATGCCATAGGCAGTCTCTCATCACAATTTTGTTCATACATAACATCACCGGTGGATGCCTCTGTCAGTATAACTGATTTTGCCTTTATATCCAGGCTTGGCGCTGCCGAAACATTTATTGTCAAAACAAAAAAACATATAAGCAGGGAAATTGTTTTTTTCATATTTTAAAACCTCATTTCATATAATACTGCTTATATGTTTTGCAATTTATTTTTTTATATTCAATTAATTTTTATGCTCTTGGGTGTGTTTTCTTGTACACGTCAACAATTTTGTTTTCCATAATACGCATGTATACCGATGTGGACGCCAGGCTTGAAAAACCCATCATTTCCTGAATTGATATAAGGTCAGCACCGTTTTCAAGCAGATGGGACGCAAAGGAATGTCTTAACATATGCGGCGTTATTTCCTTGTCAATACCCGCCATTTCCTTATAGTCTTTAAGTATTTTCCAAAAGCCCTGACGGGAAATTCTGTCACCATCCCTGTTTAAAAAAAGTGCAACCTCATTGTTATTTTTCAAAAGCTCAGGGCGCCATTTTTTTATGTATTCAGAAAGTGCCTTAACTGCAAGCTTGCCAATAGGCACAGTTCTGCTTTTTCCCTCCTTGCGGCAGGTAACCAGACCGCGACGGAGGTTAACCTCATCTATATTAAGTCCTACAAGTTCAGATACTCTTATTCCGCTTGCGTACAAAAGTTCAAGCATTGCCTTATCTCTACTGCCCTTTGCATCGGCAGCTACAGGCTGTTCCAAAAGTCTTTGCACCTCTTCTGTGGTAAGTATCTCCGGGAGTTTTTTTTCATATTTTGGTTTTTTTAAATCGTGTGTGGGGTCAGCATTTATTATTCCGCTGCTATAAAGAAATCCGTAAAAGGATTTAAGCGAAGCCACACACCTTGCAATTGTTGCAACAGCACGTCCCTGACTTTTAAGTCTTGTCATATATGAGTCAATCTCCTCTTTTGTGACGCTTGCAGGGTTTCCGCCGTAAAATTTTAAAAATTGGAGTATATCTCTTTTATAAGATTGCAGAGTACTTGCTGATACTTGTCTTGATTCGCTGAGATAATCTGTAAAGTCTAAAATCAATGCATCCATATGTTGTCTCCTTCTAAAGTGTTAATTTGACAAGTGATAACGAAACGTATCCTTCAACCAAACATCCGATTAATATTACACAGAAAACAAGCATTACGGTAAAGGTGTATTTTATCAGGACCTGCTTTATGTTCTTTTCACCTGCGCACAGTCTGCCCGAAAAGCCTGTTGACAATACAGACAGTAGTATGTATGCCGGTATAAGCAGAATACTGTGAGGCAACACTCCCGCCGCGGCAGCAACAAGCCCTTTGATTCCGTAGTTTTTTATAAGAACTCCTACACCTAATCCAACGGCATAACCACGTCCGGCCACCAAAACCGGAGTAAAAAAAGAGCCTATGACAGTTAATCCCATAAGCCAGAACAGGGCCGTGATTTTTAAATTCTGTATCACTGAATGCCTGAAACATACGGCCTGTCCGGTTTCCGCTGTCACATTATGTAAAAGTCCGTCTATTATTTCCTTTCCGTCTGTTCTTCCTGCGGCTATACTGCCGGCAATAATACCTGCAATAAGTGCCACAACTGAAAAAACATACCACCGTATACCGTTTCCTTTAAAATTTCTCTTTTTCATTAAGACCCACTCCTCTGTATAATTTATTACAAAGGAGTGGGTTTTATTACTTCGCCTTAACAACTAACACCGAGGTGTTGGTCGTTAGCTATTTCCCGGACAACCTTCTGCTCTTATCAGCACAGCTTTCCATCGCCTTTATAACTGCGGCACGAAAGCCCTGTTCTTCCAGAACGCTTACAGCGTCAATGGTTGTTCCGCCCGGTGAGCAAACCATATCCTTAAGCTCTGCCGGGTGCTTTTCTGTTTCAAGCACCATTTTTGCAGCGCCCATAACAGTCTGCGCTGCCATCATAATTGCGGCATCACGGGTGAGCCCTTCTTTAACTGCACCGTCGGCCATTGCATCTATCAGCATAAAAACATATGCAGGACTGCTTCCGCTTACACTGACAGCTGCATCCATAAGCTTTTCGCTTATAATAACCGCCCTACCCAAAGCAGAAAATATGCCACTCACACACTCCACATCCGCCTCGGTTACAGGTGCCTCATAGGATATTGCCGTCATTCCCGCACCAACAAGTGCAGGTGTATTTGGCATTGTACGCACAACGCGTACATTCTTGCCCACACAGTTTTTTATGTATTCTATACTTATACCTGCGGCAATGGACACAATAAGCTTGTCACTTACCTCATCCTTAACCTCAGCTAAAACTGTGCTTACTATATTAGGTTTTACTGCCAGCAGGAGAGTATCGCCAAACTGTGCTGTCCGCACGTTGTCACCGGTATTGATTCCTTCACCGGCAAATATCGCAAGCTTTTTATCGTCTCTGTCGCTGACCATTATATCCGAAGGGGATGTGCCTGCCGCTATAAGACCGTGCACAATGGCGCTTGCCATATTCCCTCCGCCTATTATACCTAATTTCACTTTAAAATCACCTTTTCCTATCAGCTTTTTAAGAATGCTTCCAGTCTGTCAAGACCCTTTTCTATGTTTTCCATAGAGGTAGCATATGACCATCTTACAAATCCGTCAGCCATAAAGCCTTCACCGGGAACAACTGCAACCTTTGCCTTTTCAAGCAGAGCGTCTGCAAAATCTGCGGCAGAGTTTATCTTTGTGCCTGCAATTTCTTTGCCGATAAGAGCCTTGATGTTCATCATTACATAGAATGCACCGTTGGGCTTTCTGCAGGAAACACCTTCCATGGAGTTGATTCTTTCAACCATGTAGTCACGGCGTTTTTTGTATTCAGCCTTCATATCATCAACAAAACCAAGACCGCCTTCAAGTGCTACAACAGCAGCATACTGAGCGATGGAGTTGGGGTTTGATGTAGCATGGCTCTGTACGTTGGACATAAGCTTTGCAATGGGTGCGCTGGATGCTGTAAAGCCTATTCTCCAGCCTGTCATTGCGTATGTCTTTGAAAGACCGTTTACAATGATTGTAAGTTCCTTAATTTCTTCACCGAGAGAAGCAATAGAAACTCTTTCACCTTCGTAAATAAGGTGCTCATATATTTCATCGGATACAACAAAAATCTGTTTTTCAACTGCAACCTTTGCAATTTCTTCAAGCTCTTCACGAGTGTAAACCATACCTGTGGGGTTTGAAGGTGTGTTCATAACCAGAGCCTTTGTTTTGGGTGTGATAGCAGCTCTCAGCTGATCAGCTGTGAACTTGAAGTTATTTTCTTCTGTTGTCATAAGGTACTTGGGAACACCGTCAGCAAGCTTTACCATTTCGGGGTAGCTTACCCAGAAAGGAGCGGGGATGATTACTTCATCACCGGGCTGCAGAATTGCACCAAATACGTTTGTCAGAGAATGCTTTGCACCATTGCTTACAACAATCTGTGAGGGTTCATATGTAAGACCGTTTTCATTTAAAAATTTAGCGCAAACAGCCTTTTTGAGTTCCATTGTGCCTGAAGCGGGGGTGTATCTTGTAACACCGTTTCTGATAGCTTCAATACCTGCTTCTTTAATATGATCAGGTGTGTCAAAATCAGGTTCGCCTGCGCCGAAACCAACAACATCGATACCTTCTTTTTTCATTGCCTTGAATTTAGAATCAATTGCCAATGTGGGGGATGCACTTATTCCTGCATATTTTTTTGATAATTCCATGAAATAGTCCTCCTAAGTATTTGTTATTTGTTTAACTATTTTAATATATTAACTTATAAAATGCAACATTTTTCGGACAAAATTTCAAAAAATACCCGTTTAAAATTATTAAAAGCTATATTTTGCACCTGCTTTTCACTGTAATTCATTTTAAGCAATGCATTAAGCACCTTTTTGTGATCTCTTACGCCCTCTATTCCGTAGGGTGTTGTTATTCCTCCGTCAAAATCTGCGCCTAGCCCTATACTGTTTTCGCCGCCAAGAGACATAAAGTGCTCAATGTGAGCAATTATTCCGTCAATTCCCTTGTAGTCGCCCAGAAAATCGGTGTAATAATTTATACCTGCAACTCCCCCTGCCTTTACAAGAGTTTTAAACTGTTCATCGGTAAGATTTCTCGGGTGATCGCACAAAGCCTTTGAGTTTGAGTGGGACGCAATAAATGGTTTGCGTGACATTTGTGCAAGGTCATAAAAGCCTTCTTCCGAAAGGTGAGAAACGTCTATTAACATTCCAAGCCTCTCCGCCTTATTCACTACCTCCCTGCCAAAGTCGGTAAGTCCGCCACCACCGCCGACTGCCGTGCCGCTTATTATTCCGGGCGTGTTCCACGTAAGTCCAAAAACCCTGACACCCTTTGCATATAGCAACTCCATTTTTGATATATCCCCTTCAATAGAATCGCCGCCTTCAATACCCAGAATAATACCTACACCCTTTTTGTCAAAATCCTCTTTACACTTTATAAAATTAAAGCCTGTGCTTTTATATAATTTTTTTATATAGGTGCAGGCTCTCTCCCACGGCTTATGCAGCGACCTGTCTGTAAAAATTGCCGCAACCTGCACAAAAGAGGCATACTCCTCTGCACCTTTTACCGAAAACTGACCTTCATAAGTTCCAAGATTGTCGCCCTGCTTTGTGAGTGTATCACAATGGGCATCAAATACCGAAAAATCAAAAGGCATTTTCTATCACCTCAATTTCAAAATCCCTTGCCTTACCTTTTGAAGCGTCCCCGTATACCGTTACTACGTCAAACCTTACGGGTGCATCTATATTTTTACTCATAATATAGGTCTGTGCTGCGCGCTTTATACACTCCGTTTTTTTATGCGTTATTGCACCCTCTCCGCCACCGTAAGCATGGCTTTTACGGGTTTTTACCTCTACAAAAACAAGATATTCACCCTGCTGTGCTATTATATCTATTTCTCCAAGTCTGCAGAGAAAATTGCGTTCCAGTATTCTGTATCCGCGCTTTGCAAGAAACTTTGCCGCCGCCTTCTCCCCCACATCACCTATTGTACGTTTTAAAATCATTATTTTTCTCCATACAGCTTTTTAAGAAAGCTTCGTCTGTGTATTTCACAGGGTCCGTATTTAAGTATAGCCTCGGTGTGCTCCTTTGTTCCATACCCCTTGTGCTTTGCGAAATTATATTCGGGATATTTCTCCGAAAGCTTTGTTATATACCTGTCCCTTGAAACCTTGGCAATAATTGATGCCGCCGCAACAGAAAGGCTTAACGAATCGCCCTTTACAATGCACTTATGGTCAATTTCCATATTCTTTATTGAATTGCCGTCTATAAGCACAAAATCAGGCTTTATTTTAAGTCCTTCAACTGCCCTGTTCATAGCGAGATGTGTTGCATTTAATATATTTATTTCGTCTATTTCTTCAGGGGTTGCTCTGCCCACCGACCAGCAAACGGCATTTTGGGTTATAACCTCGTAAAGCGCCTCTCTTTTTTTCTCACTCAGTTTTTTTGAGTCTGTAATTCCGTCAGCAAAGTGGTTTTCGGGCAGTATAACAGCCGCCGCAAAAACATCTCCCGCCAGGGGACCACGCCCTGCTTCATCCACCCCTGCAATATATGTATATCCCGCTTCTTTAAGGGCTTTTTCGTAAATAAGCATATTATTTTCCATATCATTTCTCCATTTCGTGTAAGTAATTTTATTTTATCAATCCCCTCTGCCTCTTGTCAAGTTATTAAGAAAAAGAATAAATATCTTGCAGTTTTTTCAATATATTGGTATAATAAATGTAAATGTGAAAGGAGATATGTACTATGAATAATGAGATAAAAGATAACGGCGGTTCAATCAAGATATCCGACGAAGTAATTTCTATAATATC
>JAZNUH010000085.1:0-14874 GCA_045592225.1 Clostridia bacterium
GACACCCTATACTGTTCTGAGTGAAAACCTCTCAGCGAAAGAGCTTAATCTTTTGGGTAAATGTGTTGCAGAAAATATAAATGCAGATTATGACGGAATAATAGTAACTCACGGAACAGACAGTCTGCAATATACTGCGGCGGCGCTTTCGTTTATGTTTCAGGGAGCCGGTATGCCTATTATACTGGTGTCGTCGGATTATCCTCTCGAGCACGAAAAATCCAACGGGATAATCAATTTTACAGCTGCTGTGGAATTTATTAAAGCAGGAGCAGGGAGCGGCGTTTTTGTAAGCTATAAAAACAGTAATGAAGATAAAGTGCGCATACATACAGGAGCAAGAACTGCGGCGCACAGAGAGGCATCGGATGCTGTGTACAGCATAGACGAAAAGCCCTACGCGTTTTACCATGGTAAAATACAGATAAATGCAGAATATTCTGTGGGTAGAACAGGAGCGTCTACAGGAGTAACCGAGTTTTGTGAGTATCCCGATATTCTTGTGATAGAAAGCAGACCCGGGGATCGATACAATTATTCTCTGAAGGACTGCAAGGCAGTAATACTGGCGCCCTATCATTCTGCCACACTGAACACGCAAAACGAAAAGCTTATAGAATTTTGTGAGCAGGCATATAAAAATAACATACCGGTCTTTCTTGTTAATGCGAGGACGGATACAGGATACGAAAGTGAACGCATTTTTGAAAAAATGCATCTTGAAATTTTGCCCTTGTGCAGTAAGGTTGCCATATATGTAAAGTGTTGGCAGGCAATAAGCACGGGAGAAAATGTACGTGAATTTGTTAAAGAACCCATTGCACAGGAATTTTGCAGATAAAGGAGTTTATCTATGAAAAAGCTACACAGACTTATTTTAATACTTCTGTTTATTCTGCCATTTGTAGCCGGCGGGGTAGGTTATCGTTTGACCGGAGATGGTTGGCTTGATGCATTATATCAGGCGGGCGGAATGTATTTTTTCAACGCGGCATCCAAAAACAATAATTTTCTTGTGGAGTTTTCAAGATGGATGGCGCCCGTGGTTATGATAAGCGGAGTGGTTATTATTCTTCAGGAAGCATTTATCAAGGTAAAGCATTTTATAATAGGCTTTTGGCCGGATGCTGTTGCGGTATATGGAAACACGCATTTTGACGAAATTATCAAATCAAAAATAAAGCATGTAATTCTTGCAAAGGACGGAATTGTAAGAGATGTTGCAAGGCATATGATTATGTTCCCGACAGATGAAGAAAGTATAGGGTTTTACACACAGAATAAAAAAGCATTTGCCGGAAAAGAGGTTTACATAAAGCTTTCGTCAAACGACGGATTCAATTTCACCCTTGACAATGTAAGGTTTTTCAACTTAAACGAGATTGTTGCAAGAAACTACTGGCAGCAAAATAATCTTGCGCGACTGGGCGAGAATGACCATATGAAAATAGCAATAATAGGCTCGGGCCCTCTTGCAAGAAAGATTATGATATACGGCGTGCTTAACAATATTTATTCGCTGACACAGAAAATAGAGTATTATGTCTGGGGAGAAAACACTCTTTTTGAAGGACTGCATTCTGATTTTGAATTCATGAATGAGGATGCAATTACATTTTGCAGTGACAGTGTGGAAGAAAATATTAAGTGTATAGCTTCGGCGGACAGAATTATATTAACCGAAGAAACCGACATGGATATTATATCCGGACTGTGCGAAATTTCAAAAGCACGAATAGACTACTTTGACCCGACAGGAACATTTGTCAATGTCTTCGGGTATGACAAGCTTAATACATTTGGCAATTATGAGGAGATACTTACTTTGGAAAATATACGTACAGACAATCTGTACCGTTTTGCAAAAGAACTCAACTACAAATACGCAGTGATGTATGGCGACGGATTGGAAACACGCGATAAAAAGACAGCTGTGGATGAAGAATGGGAGCGCCTGAACGCATTTACCAAGGGGTCAAATATTGCATCGGGTGACTACCATAGCATACGCCTTGATGTCATGAAGCAAAAAGGTAAAACAGACGTTGACAGCGAGCTTGCCGAGCTGGAGCATATAAGATGGTGCAGATACCATTTTCTGAACCATTGGAAATACGGTGAAACACCGGACGGAAAAAAGAATGCGGCGGAGAAAATACATCCCTGTCTTGTAGAATTTGATAAATTGACAGAGCAGGACAAGCAAAAGGATGTTGAAGCCGTAAAAGTACTGTTGGAGTTGAAAAATGATTAAAAATATTCTTTTAGACCTTGATAATACAATACTGGATTTTAATGCGGCAGAGAGAGCCGCACTTATAAAGACCCTTGAGAATTTGGGGCTGGAACCCGACGGAAAAATGCTTGAAAGGTACAGTGAAATAAACCTTTCGCAGTGGAAGCTTTTAGAAAAGGGTGAAATTACTCTGCCCGAGCTTAAAATCCGCAGATACCAATTATTTTTTGATGAATACGGCGTAAAGGAATCAGCGGCAGATGCGGCAAAATACTACGAGGGTCAGCTTGGGTTTGGCTGGTTTTTTATGGACGGTGCAGAGGAGCTACTTGAAATTCTGTACAAAAAATACCGCCTGTACATAGTATCAAACGGCATTACCGCAGTGCAGACAAGACGTATAGAGGGTACAGGCATAGATAAATATATGTCGGGTATATTCCTTTCGCAGGAGGTAGGCACAGTAAAGCCGAATAAAGAATTTTTTGATTACTGCTTTGAACACGCAAAGGAGCTTGTAAAGGAAGAATGCGTAATAGTGGGTGACAGCCTGTCCTCGGACATAAGAGGCGGAAAAAATGCGGGAATTAAAACCGTTTGGTTTAATCCTAAAGGGGAGAAGGCTCCTGAAGAACTCACACCTGATTATGAATTTGGCAATCTTTTGGAACTTCCTGGAATACTTGAGAAAATTTAAAAAAGAGCAGAAAAGTCATTGACTTTTCTGCTCTTTTTTACTGCATTTGATATTTTGTTTTAACCTGATTTATCTGCTGAGGCTGTGCCTCTGTCATATTGTACCAGCCCTTTTGTTCCATTACAGAAAAAATCTGATGCTGCATTTCAAGGGACTGATTTAAAATATCCTTAAAGCTATAGTGTAAATCCTCGGTTGAAGATTCCTGTACAGCTGTATGATAAAGGTTTGTAAGTGTTTTAGATGTGAGAAGTATATCGTCCATATATTCTCTGTCGCTCATATTCTGTTTGGCTGCCATAATTACCCTCCTTATTTATTAAGCTGTGTCACAAGATTGTTATAGTGCTGTTTATGCTGACAGGCAAGCTCGTGCAAAATGTTTTTAAGGCTTGTATCCTGAATTTTGCTTGCATAGTCGTTGCATTTTGTCTGCAGCTGTTCTTCCATGCCGAGGGTGTCTTCGAGATATAAAAGTTCTTTGGGTGTCATAAGTTTTACCTCCTAAAAATAATACATATTTATTATTTGCGTACAGAACATAAAAATATGCGGTTTTAAATTGGTAAAATTTATTTAAGTTGTTGATTTGTTTCTTGTACTGTGATATAATTCCTATAACTACACAAGAAAATTTACAGGGGGAAATTATGGACATTTTCAACATATTAAGTTTAATTGGTGGATTGGCTCTGTTCCTTTTTGGTATGGATCTTATGGGCGACAGCCTGAAAAAACTGGCAGGCGGCAAACTGGAATCTGTTCTTGCAAGACTTACTTCAAATCGTTGGAAAGGTCTTTTACTTGGTTTTCTGGTGACAGCGGTTATACAGTCGTCATCAGCTACTACCGTTATGCTGGTCGGATTTGTAAATTCAGGCATTATGCAGCTGGGACAGACAATTGGTCCTATTATGGGTGCTAATCTGGGTACTACCGTTACAGCATGGCTGCTCAGTACTACAGAGATTAACGGAGCCACCATAATACTTAAGCTTTTAAAGCCCGAATCATTTACTCCTATTCTTGCCGCAGTCGGTGTTATTATGACAATGATGGGCAAGACCGATAAAAAGAAAAACGTTGGTACAATCCTTGTAGGTTTTGCTGTACTTATGTTTGGTATGGAAACCATGAGTGGTGCGGTTGAAGGTCTTAAAGATAACGAGGCGTTTACAAATATACTTACTATGTTTGGAAATAACCCGATAATGGGCATATTGGTCGGAACAGCATTTACTGCTATTATCCAGTCTTCATCAGCATCTGTAGGTGTACTGCAGGCTCTTTCTGTATCATGTATTATTCCCTACTCAACAGCGATACCGGTTATTTTGGGACAGAATATTGGTACAACAATTACTCCTATTATTTCATCGGTAAGCGGTAATACAGAGTCAAAACGAGTGGCATTTGCCTGCCTGTATATTAAAATGATAGGTGTTGTTATAGTTGCCGGGGCGTTCTATCTCTTAAATCATTTTATTGATTTTACCTTTATGGATGAGGCGGTTTCGCCTCTGAAAATTGCAGGAGTACATACATTCTTTAACTTCCTGTCAACCATAATTCTTATGCCATTCTGCTCATGGATAGAAAAACTGGTTGTTAAAACAATCAAGGGTAAAACAACTGATGAATATGATGTGTTTGACACTCTGGATGAGAGATTCTTGTCTGTTCCTTCTTTTGCGGTTGAAAAATGTAAGGAACTGGTTTGCGAAATGGCAAAAATTTCTGCGGACTCGTTTAATCGTGCAGTAGCACTTGTTGATAAGTATGACGCGGCTGAATTTGACGAAATTGTGAAGCTGGAAAAGCTGGTGGATAAGTATGAGGATAAAACAAGCACATATCTTGTTAAAATCACCGCAAATAAAGTTTCGTCAAAAGACAGTAAGCTTGTTTCCGAACTTCTTCACTGCGTAGGTGATATTGAAAGAATTTCCGATCACGCCCTCAATATTGCTGAGGCGGCAAAGGAAATTTACGACAAGGAAATAAGCTTCTCCCAGAAGGCAAAAGAAGACCTGGCAATAATCAGCGCAGCGGTTACAGAAACACTGGAACTTTCGGTAGCGGCTCTCTCGGCAGACGATATGGAAAGCGCAAAACGAGTTGAACCTCTTGAACAGGTTATTGACAGACTTAAGAGAAAAATTAAAAACGGACACATTACAAGACTCAGACAGGGCGATTGCACAATGGAGCTTGGCTTTATCCTGTCCGACCTTTTAACAAACTACGAAAGAGTTTCTGACCATTGTTCAAATATTGCAATTTGCGTTATAGAACTCAGTAACGGTACATTTGAAGCTCACGAGTACTTAAATAAGCTTAAGGAAAATGAGGAGAAGGAATTTGCCGATTTGTACGAAACTTACAAGGCAAAATACTATATGGAATAAAATAAGAGGTAAAATATGACTACAGGTATGAGTGTGGCAGTTTCACTGCTTCTGATGTTTTTTGTGTACTTTTCGGTAATATTGCCTGAAAGTAAAAACAAAAGAATAATCGAAGGTAAAAACGGCTATGCTCTACCTTTGTTTTTAGGGCTTTTAATACGCATTATAATTGCAGCAGCAACAGAAGGCTACACCGCTGATATGGGCTGCTGGCGGGGCTGGTCAGAGCGCATGATTCAAACCGGACCGCCGGGCTTTTATGCTGAGGATGTGTTTTGTGATTACTCTCCGGGTTATCTGTATGTTCTGTGGATTTTGGGCGGAGTAAAAAGCATTTTCGGGCTTTCGGGTACAGCAGAAATAATACTTTATAAATTGCCGGCAATAATATGCGATGTATTAACAGGTGCGGTAATTTATGCTGTTGCTCAAAAGCAGATTAAAAACAAAAATATTTCGCAGGCTTTAAGTCTTTTGTACATGCTCTCACCGGCAATAACAGTAAATTCTGCGGTGTGGGGACAGGTGGACAGTATATTTACATTGTTCACTGTTTCGGCTCTTTACTTACTGGCGCGGGAGAAATATATTAAAAGTGCGTTGATAATCGGTATAGCAGTGCTTATAAAACCACAGGCGCTGATGTTTGGCCCTGTATTTGTGTTGGCCTTTGCAGAAAAAATAATAGGGGACAGGCGGTATATAAAAACTTTGCTTTTAAGCGGGCTCGCATTTGTTGTGGCGGTTATCTTGCCATCTATACCATTTGTTTTAAATAAGCCGGTGGGATTTTTGCCCGGCCTTTATATGGGTACAATGGCGTCATACCCTTATGCAACCTTGAATGCCGCTAATCTCTTTGGAGCTTTTGGTGCTAACTTTGCCGACCAGACACAAAGATTTATGGGGCTGACCTATCAGAGCTTTGGTGCACTTGCCATAGTAGTGGCAGTTGCTGTAAGCGGTATAATATTTTTAAAATCAAAGGAAAAGGGCAAAATATTTTACTGCAGCGGACTTTTGCTCACCATTATTTTTACATTTGGTGTAAGAATGCACGAACGGTATTTATTCCCTGTGGCAGTATTGTTTCTTATGGCGTATATATACAGTCGGAAAACACAGACACTTGTTATAACAGGTGGGGTGTCGCTGCTTCATTTTGTAAATGTTGCCATGGCATATTCGGCGAGCAAAACAGATGCAGTTCATATTGCGGCAGACAATCCTGTTTTTTTGATTGTATCTGCTCTTACTGTTGCGGTATGCGTTTACGCAGTGTATGTTGGATTTAAGTATTTTGCAGAAATTGAAATAAAAAAGAGTGTGAGTGATATGAAAAATGACGGAAAAGGTATAACAAAAAAGGATGTTGTAATTATTCTTGCAATTACTGTGATATATGCAATAGTTGCATTTGTAAATCTTGGTAATAATGTGGCACCTTTGACAAAGCACGATTTTACCGCAGAAGAGGGTGCTGTTGCCGCATTTGAAAAGGTCTGCTTTATAGATAAGGTAAGCTATTACAAGGGTCTTGGTGACAGTGAAATAAAAATCCTCACATCTGTTGACGGTGTCCGCTGGAGCGACGATATAGTTTTTGAAGGCGGTGACTGCTTTAAGTGGGAACAGGCGGAGGTACAGGAAAACGCAAGATATATCGGCGTAACCGTAGCCGATAAGAACACAGAGCTTTTTGAAATGGCTTTCTATGACAAAAATGGGGACAGGATAGAGCTTCAGTCAAATAGCAGCCTGTTTGACGAGCAGCAGCTCGCTGCACCCGTAGCATCATACAAAAGCGGAACCTATTTTGACGAAATCTACCACGCAAGAACAGCTTATGAGCACATAAATATGGTGGGCAGTCATTACGAAAATACTCATCCACCGCTTGGCAAGCTGCTGATAGGCGTGGGTATAAGCATTTTTGGTATGAACCCCTTTGGTTGGCGTTTTATGGGAACCCTTATTGGTGTGCTCATGGTACCTCTTATGTATTTACTCTCAAAGCGGATGTTTAAAAACAGTTTTCTTGCAACCTGTGCAACATTGCTTTTAACCTTTGACTTTATGCATTTTGCCCAGACCAGAATAGCAACTATTGACAGTTATGCGGTGTTCTTTATAATGCTTATGTACTATTTTATGTATATTTTCTATGAAGAAGCCGAGCAGATGCCCATGAAAAAAATCTTTGCGGTTCTGGCTGCAAGCGGTATTGCAATGGGATTGGGAATGGCATCTAAATGGATAGATATTTATGCCGGTGCAGGTCTGGCGGTGTTGTTTGCGGTTACAATGGTAAGAATGTACAAGCACCAAAAACAGGGCTTTTTTAAGAAGTTTACCGTTATTTGCGCGTGGTGTGTGCTTGTGTTTGTAATAGTGCCTTTTGGCATTTATTATGCATCATATATACCCATTCACATAGCTGATGGGTCAAAAAATTTCTGGGCGGATTTCTGGAATTACCAGAGCCATATGCTAAGCTATCACAGTAACGTGGTGTCCGACCATCCCTTTGCATCCAAATGGTACGAGTGGCCCATTATGAAAAGACCTATATGGTATTATAACGGTAAAGGACTTGCCGAGGGCAGAATATCAAGCATATCTTCATTTGGTAATCCCCTTGTATGGTGGGGAGGAGCTCTTGCGCTTATAAGCCTTGCAATAACAAAAATAAAGGCAAAGGACAGAAGATTAAGCTTTATATTTATAGGCTTTGCGGCACAGTATCTGCCGTGGATATTTGTAAGCAGAGAGGTGTTTATATACCACTTTTTCGCAAGTGTTCCGTTTATTATACTTGCACTTACTTATGTGATGAAGGAAATATGCGAAAGTTTTAAATGGGGCAAAAAGGCAGTTGCAGGTTATATAGGCGCGGTGCTCATATTGTTTGTAATGTTTTACCCCGTTATTTCAGGACTTGAAGTAAGCCACACCTACGGCGAGGCACTGGAACTTTTCAGCAGTTGGGTATTTTGTAATTAGGAGGGTTTTATATGATATCAATAGTTGTGCCTCTTTATAATGAGGAAGAAGTAATAGGCGAAAGCTATAAAAGACTTACCGAGGTTATGCAAAGCTCGGGCGAGGAATATGAGCTCGTGTTTATAGACGACGGTAGCCGTGACAAAACGGCACAGATGACAAGAGAAATTGCAAAAAATGACAGTCATGTTCATTTTTTAAGCTTTTCAAGAAACTTTGGTCATCAGATTGCCATAACCGCCGGAATGGATTATGCAAAGGGTGACGCGGTGGTTGTAATTGATGCTGACCTTCAGGATCCGCCTGCTGTTATTTTGCAGATGATTGAAAAGTGGAAGGAAGGCTACGAGGTAGTATACGGAAAAAGATTGCAGAGAAAGGGCGAAACAATTTTCAAAAAGGTTACTGCAAAATTTTTCTACAGGATACTCAGAATGATGACCGATGTGGACATTCCCGTTGACACCGGAGATTTTCGTTTGCTGGACAGAAAAGTGTGCGAGGTAATGAAAAAACTGGGCGAAAAGAACAGATATGTAAGAGGTTTGGTAAGTTGGGTAGGATTTCGGCAGTGCGCTGTCGAATATATAAGAGAAGAGAGGTTTGCAGGTGAAACCAAGTATCCCTTAAAGAAAATGCTTAAGTTTGCAGGTGATGGGATGGTGTCCTTTTCCTATAAACCCTTAAAGCTTGCAACATATATGGGCTTTCTTGTTTCGGGAGTAAGCTTTATTTACCTGATTGTTGTAATCTGTCAGAAGCTTTTAGGCTTTGCTACCGTTGCAGGCTGGGCATCAATACTGGCAGTATCCCTCTTTATAAACGGAATTATGCTTATAATAATGGGTATTATGGGCGAATACATAGGCAGAATATATGATGAATGTAAAAACAGACCGCTGTATATCATAAGAGAGGATTCGGAGGAAGATAAATAGCCACAGGCTTTTATCCATAAAAAACTTTCTATAAAGGAGTGTGTAACTATGAAGATGATTATTACCGGAAGAAAAATTGCAATTACCGAGGGACTGCGCGAGGCAATTGACAAAAAACTTGGCAAGCTTTCAAAATTCTTCTCCGACGATGTTGAAGCAAATGTAACTCTTTCGGTTAACAAGGAAAGACAGACCGTAGAAGTTACAATCCATCAGGCAGGCATAATTTATCGTGCAGAGGATACAAACACAGATATGTATGCGGCTATTGACCGCGTGGTGGATGTTATAGAAAGGCAGATAAGAAAGAATAAGACAAGACTTGAAAAGCGTTTGCGCGACGCGGCATTCTCAAAGGCAGTTATGGAAATGCCTGATATGGGCGGCGCGGATGAAGAAACTGAATTCAAAATTGTTAAAAGCAAAAAACATTCCATAAAGCCCATGAGCCCCGAGGAAGCAATTTTGCAGATGAACCTTTTGGGACACGAGTTTTATATTTTTAAAAATGCAGATGACAATGAAACCTGCATAGTGTATAAGAGAAAAGATGGAAACTACGGTATGATAGAAACCAAGGAATAAGAATATACCTGTTCGCCCGGCAAAAGCCGGGCGAACATTGTGAGGTAGAAGATGAGGGTGAAAGAGGCAATAATTGTCGAGGGTGTTTACGACAAAATAAAGCTTGATTCAATACTTGAGGCAAATGTAATAACAACCGAAGGCTTTAAGATTTTTAAAGACAGAGAAAAAATAAAATATATAAAAATGCTTGCTGAAAAAACAGGCATAGTAGTGCTTACCGATTCGGACAGGGCAGGGTTTTTGATAAGGAATTACATAAAAAATACTGTTGGAACAAAAGGTGTAAAGCAGGCATTCATTCCTGACATAAAGGGAAAAGAAAAAAGGAAGGATGCTCCGTCAAAGGAGGGGCTTTTAGGCGTTGAGGGCGTTGACAAAGAAATAATCCTCTCTGCACTTTTGAATGCAGGATGTACTGTTGACGGAGAAAATATAGATGTTCCCACCCGACTTGTAACTGTAAATGATTTGTATCACGACGGGTTTACAGGGGGTGAGGACAGCCGTGAAAAACGAACAAGGCTTGCCGCGGCACTGGGTTTGCCCAAAAGAATATCCACGCGGGCGCTTATTTCCGCAATAAACACACTTTGCGGATATGAAATGTACGAAAAGATTAAAGGGGAAATTGACCAATGAGAATGAGAAAGAAAAAGCACGCAACCGAGCGAATTGATGCTATAAAAGAATATCTTCTTGAAGATGTAAGCAAAATTGCAGATAAAAAACCCTTGCACATGGAAATAGGGTGCGGAAAGGGAGCATTTATTACACAGCTTGCTGCAAAAAATCCCGACATCAATTACATTGCGGTTGAAAAGGTGACAAGTGTAATGGTGCTTGCAATGGAAAAGGCAGCTGCCGCAGAGCTGAAAAATGTAAAATTTTTATTGGGTGATGTTGCAAAGCTTGCCGAACTTGAAACAGAGAGCTTCTGCGACAGAATTTACTTAAATTTCAGCGACCCGTGGCCCCGTAAAAAGCACGCAAAGAGAAGACTTACCGCACCGCAGTTCTTGAGCATATACAAAAAGATGCTGACAGAGGGCGGAGAAATACATATGAAAACAGATAACAGAACCTTGTTTGATTATTCGCTTGAAACGCTACCTGCAAACGGGTTTGAGCTTGATAATGTAACCTTTGATTTGCACGCAGATAATCCTGTGGATAATATAATGACCGAATACGAAAAAAACTTTTCCGAACAGGGAATGCCTATACACAGACTGGAAGCAAAGCTGAAATAACAAAAGGACTGTAGCAAAATTTGCTACAGTCCTTTTAATTATTTGCTTTTATCTGTTTAAAATAAGCTTTGTAAGTTCTACAGGTTCTACAATTTTGCCGTCCTTATAAACACGCATATTACCGGAAGCAATTTCATCAATCAGAATTACTTCGTCATTGTTATAACCAAATTCAAACTTAATATCCCAAAGGTCAAGACCGATAGTTTTTAAATCATCTGCAACAATCTTTGTTATTTTAAGTGTCTGTTCCTTCATGCTTTCAAACATAGCAGGGCTCATAACACCAAGTGCAGCAAGACCTTCACCTGTTACGAGGGGGTCACCCTTTTCGTCATTTTTAAAGGTACATTCAACATAACCGCCTTCGAGGGGAGTACCATCTTCAATGTATTCGCCATATCTGCGGATAAAGCTACCGGTTGCAACAAGACGGCAGATAACCTCAAGACCATGACCGAAAACTTTTCCGGGCAGAACTTCCATGGTTGCTTCGTCTACATTTGCATCAACATAATGTGTTTTAATTCCGGCATCTTTCAAAAGGTTGAAATAGTATACAGAGGTTCTTAAATTTGCCTTGCCAATACCCTCGATTTTAAGTCCGACTGAATTTTCACCGGGGTCGAACACACCGTCTTTACCTGTGCAATCATCCTTGAACTTTAAAAGAACGTTGCCGTTTTCAAGGCTGTATACATCCTTTGTTTTGCCTTCATAAATCTTCTTCATAGCAAAGTACCTCTTTTCTCTTGTTTTTATTACTAAATATAATAGCACATCCGTTTGAAATATTTCAATAATTTTCTGCAAAAAAATGGTTTTAATTTAAAAAAATTTTTTATACTAACTTATGCAGCATATACTCAAGGGGAACGCCTTCTCTTGCCGGGACCTTATTTTGTGCCGCCAGAGCCATGGAATCAGAAACAAAGGTTGCAGCCTTTGCAGTGCTGTCTTCAATGGACATTCCCTTCATATGTGAGGCGGTAAAAACACTTGTGAACAAGTCACCTGTTCCGGGGTAACGCGCATTTACATAAGGGTTTGAAACATGTGAGCACACACCTGTGTGCTTGTTATATATAACCACCGAAACAGATTTTTCACTTCCTGCAACAGAGGTTATGATGACTGAACAATCGGCCTGTTCAGCAAGGCGTTCAGCGTATTTCTTTGCCTTATCGAGGTTGGGGTTAAAGTCATCTTCACCAAGCAGAAAAGCCGCCTCGGTGACATTAGGAGTAATAACATCAGCTTTCTTTATAAGCTGATTCATAGAATCAATCATCTTGTGGTCAAAACATGCATACATTGCACCGTCATCTGAAAAAACAGGGTCGACAACCACAAGGGGGGCAGAAAGCCTGTCGATAAAGCTTCCTGCAATTTCGCTCTGTGCGGGAGAACCTAAAAAACCGGTGTATATGCAGTCAAAGTGCACATTCTCTTTTTCCCAATGAGCGAGATAGTCGGGAAGAATATCGGTTAAATCCTTAAAAACATAACCTTCATAAAAGCCGGTGATTGTAGATAATACAGCAGTGGGAACAGGACAGGTCTGGTGTCCCATGACCGACATTACGGGAATAACAACAGTAAGCGAGCTCCTGCCAAAACCTGCAATATCGTGTATAGCTGCTACTTTTTTCGGGACATTCATTTACATTCCCCTCCTTTTTCCGAAAAGGCTTGTTAAGAGACTTACAAAGAAAACTGCCGCCATAAACAGTATGATTGTAGCACCTGCGGAGGTGTTAAGGTAGAAGGAAGAAATGAGTCCCGAGATACCGCAGATAACCGAAATCACAACCGCAACGGACATATAGGTTCTTACGTTTTTTGCAATATTTCTTGATGCCGCTGCGGGCAGAATGAGCATTGAATTGATGATAAGTATACCTACGCGGCTTACCGACACAGTAACAAGTATTGCAACGATTACAATAAAAATATTTTCTATAAACCTTACCTTAATTCCGCGGCTTTTTGCAAGAGAACGATTAAGACTTATTAAAATCAGTTGCCTGTATATGAGATACCATATAAGTAAAATGGCAACCATTGTGCATAATAGGGTTAAAAGCTCGGAAGGAGTAACACTCAGCAAATCACCTATAAGGTAGGTGTTATATTTTGAAAAGTTACCGTTTTTGGACAAAAGAGCAATACCTACAGCAAGTGCAGCAGATGAGAATACACTTATAATGGTATCGGCAGAGCAGTTGCCCACACTTTTCACCTCGGATATGGCAACGGCAAATAAAATGGCAAACATAACTGCCGCTACAACAGGGTCGCGAAAGCCGAGCATTACACCAAGTGCAACGCCTGTAAGAGCACTGTGGCCGAGCGCATCCGAGAAAAATGCCATTTGGTTATTTACCACCATTGTTCCTACAAGCCCGAAAACAGGCGCGATGATAAGAACTGCAAGTAGTGCATTGTTCATAAAATTGTAGCTTGCCCACTCAAAGGGGAGTAGGTTTTGTATTACTGAATAAAATGTCTGCATATAAGGTTTTCCTTTAAAATAAAAATGTTTTCTTAAATGGCTGACTTTCAAAAATCTGTTCAGGTGTGCCGAAAAGCTGTGTGTCCGGGCAGATAAAGCAAACCTTATCCGCGTGCTTGCGCACCATACCCAGATCGTGGGAAACAATAAGCACCGACGTGTGGTATTCGGATAAAAGCGAATGGAGTAACCCGTAAAAAATTTCCTGGCCCGAAACGTCCATGCCGGTAACAGGCTCGTCCAAAATCAAAAGGTCGGGAATTTCGGGATAGAGGGCAAAGGCAAGCAAAATACGTTGAAGCTCGCCTCCTGAGAGGTTACCTATTTTACGGTCTGCCAAATGACCTGCTTTCACGGCATTAAGTCTTTGCTGCATGCATTTTTTGTTGCCCGATGCTGTCGTAAATAAATCGGTAACACTTATGGGGCAACCCTTATCAAAACGTGCAGACTGAGGCACATACCCAATTTTGGGAAGGGTAGAGCCACCCGAGGAGGGTGAAAAGCTTATATTGCCGCTGAATGGTACTTCACCAAGCATAGCTTTTAAAAGTGTTGTCTTGCCTGCACCGTTGGGGCCTATAAGTGCGGTCATTTCTCCGCAATGTAAATCAAAATTTATGTTGTTAAGCAGCTTTTCCTTGTTTAAGGTAACAGATAAATTATTAACCTTTACAAGGCAACCGCCGCAGCTTGCACCGGTCATATTTTTAAACCTTTCATAAAACGTAAAATGATATGCCCGATACCGTGGCATCGGGCGGGTTTAACTATTCCTGAGTTTCTTCTGTTTCTGCTTCGGCAGGAGCATCCTTTTCAATATTAACGCCATCTATATGAACGTTTACCTTGTCAACTGTAAGGCCTGTCATACTTTCAAGTTCATCCTTAACCTTTTCCTGAATTTTGGCAGCAACATCGGGAATGCTTACACCGTAGCAGATAATAATGTGTATTTCAACCGAAACACTGTCGTCTGCAAGGTCAACCTTAATTCCCTTGGAAATGTTCTTTTTGCCACCTAAAAATTCAGCTATTCCGCTGGCTATTCCGCCACCCATGGAATAAACTCCTTCAATTTCACTTGTGGCAATACCGGATATTATAGAAATTACTTCGTCGGATATCTTGATTGAACCGCCGTTATCTTTTATCTCATTATTCATAGTACATATCTCCTTTCACATTTACATTTATTATACCAATATATTGAAAAAACTGCAAGATATTTATTCTTTT
>JAZNUH010000086.1:0-8927 GCA_045592225.1 Clostridia bacterium
TACACCCACGAGGACCTGGCGGCAAATATGTGGGTAAACTCTGCCGAGCAGGAGGGTACAGAAGGCGTTGACGATGACGGCAACGGCTATATAGACGATATCTACGGTGTTGACACCACCGCCACAGGCAAAAAAGCCGGCAACCCTATGGACGACCACGGCCACGGCACACACGTTGCAGGTATTATCGGTATGACCTCAAACGGCGAGGGGGGTATTGGTCTTGCCTACGGCGCAAAAATTATGGCAATCAAGGCAGGACAGTCTACAGGTACCCTTGCATCCTCCCATATTGCAAAGGCAATTAACTATGCTCATATGATGGGCGCAGATGTTATAAATATGTCCTTTGGCGGCACAGGAAAATCCTATCTTGTTGAAACAGCACTTGAAGATGCCTTTTCAGACTGCGTACTGGTAGCCTCTGCAGGTAATGACGGAGCACCTACCACCGATGCGCCGAATATTTATCCTGTAAGAGAGGACATTTACCCTGCAGGGTACTCCTATGTAATAGGCGTTATGGCAACAGATAAAAACGGCAACCTTGCATCATTTTCAAACTGGGATTATAAACCCAATGAAAACTGCGAGTACGAAATGACTGCCCCGGGTGTTGATATTTACTCGGCTCTCCCCGGCAATCGCTATGCAAAGTGGAGCGGAACCTCCATGGCGGCGCCCTTTGTGGCGGCAGGTGCGGCAATTATCCGCAGCCATTATACAGATAAGGATATGTACTCCTCCCGCTTTATAATGGGTCAGCTTGTATCTGCAACCACCGACACAACCTATTATGAATCAAAGGACGGCAGCTATAATTACCCTGCATTTAATATTTATGACAGCCTGTACTACCTGCCCAAGCCAAATATTTCGGTAAGCAAAACATTTTTAATGGATAATACCGAAAACGACGAGGCAAATGACGGCGATGCAATTATAGACGCAGGCGAGGTAATTGATTTAGGCATAACCGTGCGCAATCAATGGGGACAGACAGGGGATATTACCGTAACTGCCGACGCAATATCCGACGGCGGTGTTGAAAACCCCTGGGTAGAATTTATAACAGACGAGGTTACCCTTCAGCCTGCAGGCACCTTTGCCGAGGTTAATAACGGCTATGTGTATGATGACAGCCTGCTGGTAGCCATTGATAACCCCATCCGTTTCAGAATTTCTCCCGAAACACCCAACGATACACAGATAAAAATTAACCTTACTGTTACCACCACAAACGGCTATGACCCGGAGGATGATGCGGAATATACAACCGATGCAAGCCATACCTTCCGAGTACAGGCGGGCAGAGGTATAAGCGGTACTTTGACAGATGATACAACCCTTACCAACGATTATCTGTGGATAATTGAAAATACTCTGCTTGTACCCGAGGGTATTACCCTTACAATTGAACCGGGTACAAAGGTGCAGTTTTATTCCTCTGATTATGAGGATGCCTACGGACAAAAGACCGTAGCTTCAATAAATAACGAAGGTATATTCAACGCAATAGGCACAGAGGATGAACCTATTGAAATGTACCCCGGTGCAGGCTTTGAACAGTATTGTGTAGAAATATCGGGTGATGGTGTGGAAACACTTAAATACTGTGAAATTATAAATCCCAGGTTGGGATATCACGGACACTCTACACCGGCACCTGTTGATACGGTTGACCACTGCAGGTTTGTACAAAATTATGAATGGCTTTCTTATAGGTATGCCTCCGGTGGAAAGGTGACAACAGACACAACATATTACGATTCTTATGGATTTTCTGTTATCAATGTAACCAATTCGTCATTTAATGGAATAAGGTATTTGACTACATCCTCTTCTGATGCGGTAAGCCTGAAAATACAAACTATTGAAAATTGTGTATTTACAGAATGTAATATAACAATCTATAATCCGAAGGTAAATAGAAATAATGTATTTATGCCGGGAGATTGCGTAGATTATACGAAACCGGTTAATGTTGCGAACAATCTTAACAGTATAGACCCACCCAAAAAGGTGGACTCTTATTTTGAAGAAGGTGTATACACCTACGATGGTGCAGACAGCAAGTATGTAATTATGAATTCGGGAAGTAAATCGTTTAGTAGTAATGCGTATGAAGGAATATATTACAACATTGCAAAGGATTTTGCAAACAGCTTAGGCGGTACAGTTGCCTGCATAGGCAGTGATGAGGAAAAGGATTTTCTTGCAAATACAATGCATCCTATCATTGAAGCAACCCGGGCGCCAGGGGTTACGTCAAGTAAAACTGATGAGTTATACGTTGGAGCTGTGTTTGATGAGCAAAGCGGAGAATATGTATGGGAGGACGGAGGAGAATACCCTTATAGTGTTGATAATGGCTCATACCACGGAACCCCGTATGCATATTTATCTATATACACCACTCCCCAAAAGATAAGTTCGGTTTACCATTATGCCGGATCCAGTGTGGGTAATAATGCATACTACGCCATAGAATTACCTGCAGAGCTTACAGATGAAGAAATACTTGCTGCAATGAACAGCTATGACCCCGAGGATGCAATTTATGAAACTTACGGAGATAAGTTTACAAATAACGCTATTTTAAATCCTGTATTAAGCACAGACTATGTCTGGGCAAATGTTGCGGCGCAAAACTATAATACAGACTTATACCCCCAGAGAGCCACAAACAACTACTGGGGCACAGAAAATGAAATACTTATAAACAAAATGATAACCGATGCCGACGATTTCCCCGGCACATATCAGGACATTATAGAAGACCCCATACTCACGCTGGAAAGCGAAAGCCTTTCTGATATTTATCCCTTTGTAACAAAGGTTTATATGACAGATGATGAGGGTAACATTGTTTCAAATGTTCAGCCCGGGGGCGAATACGAGGTACACGTACACTTTAACAGGGATATGGATACAGACACACAGCCCGCAATAACCTACGGTCCTGCAACACCCTACACAGACTATATGGTGGATGGCGAATTTGTATCGGCACGCGAGTGGGTTGGAACAACACGCATTTCTCCCGTGCTTACAAACGGCACAATGTACTTTAGAACCAAGGGCGGCTGCGCGGCAGACGACAAGTGGCTTGTTTGCGGAGAGGATATTTTAAGATTTTCCTTTAATGTATCGGCAAACGGCGTGCTTGCAATGATGCTCAACGCCGAAGGCGGTGCAAACAGGGTAGAGCTTTCCTGGGCGCAGAACGATTATGACACACTTGCCGGCTATAACCTCTACCGCAGCGAAACAGAGGACGGCACATACAAAAAGCTTAATACATCCATTATATCTGACACAGAATATACAGATACAGATGTAAAGCCGGGTGTTACCTACTACTACTATTTCAAGGTTGTAAATACCGACGGTGAGGAAGAGGCAAGCTCCTCCAACATTGCAAGCGCGGCACCCATTGACAATATTTTCCCCGTGCTTAAGCATTCACCTGTAACAGGCGCAAAGGCAGGAAATCAGATAACCATTTCGGCAACCGCCACAGACAATATAGAGGTAGCGGCAGTAAAGCTGTACTACAAAACCGCAGGCGACAGTGAGTTTAAAACAAAGGAAATGACCCTGAGCGCAACAGCAAACCTTTATGTTTCGGTAATTCCTGCAGATGCGGTAAAGGCGGCAGGGGTTGAATATTATGTAACCGCCGAGGATGCCGACGGCAACGTAAGCTACAGCGGTACGCAGCAGGTACCCCACAGAATAGAGGTTAACAGTGCGGCATATATTTCGGGTGTTACACCTTCAAAAATTGCCATGACAGGCGGAAAAACAATTACAATACTGGGCGGCAACTTTGACAGTGATATGGTAATTAAGCTGGGCGGCACAGAAATTACCGAATATTCGGTAATTGACAGCGGACAGATAAACTTTGTGGCACCTGCAAAGGCAAGCGGAAGCTATGCCCTTACAATCACCACAGCCGACGGAAAAACAGTTACTGCCCCCACACCTGTTTCCTATACCGATGCAGGCAGTATTGCACAGATACCCACAAACATTACAATGGTTTCGGGCACACCCTATGAAATACCCTTCTATGTGTCCTCGAACAGTGAAATGGTTTCGCTCCACGCAGAGCTTGACCTGCCCGCCTCCGACTTTACAAAGGTTGAGGTTACAAAGGCGGATGAGGATGCACCCTTCCAGCTGGCGCAGAGCTACAGCGGCGGCGTGCTCAAAATAGGCTGTATAGGAACAGAGGACTTTACCCCCGAGGACGGAGCATTGTTCATCATTACCGTTACTCCCAAGGTAACAGCCGATAAGCAGTACACATTAAAGCTGCACGATGTATCTGTAAACGGTGCACCCGTTGCCAATATGATAAGCGCCGATGCAATTATCAAGCAGGGCTACGAGCTTTTGGCAACGGTAAAATATTACGCAGGTGAAAAGGCGGCGGTTGAAGGTGTTAAAATTACCGCATCGGGAATATCGGCACTTACAAGCCCCGAGGGTATTGCAAAGCTGCTGCTTTCATCCAAAAATGTAACAGTAAGCGCAAGCCATAATGCAGAGGTGACGGCAATTTCGGCATACGATGCTTCGCTGGTGCTTCAGGCGGCGGTTGACAAGACAACTCTTACAGACAACCAGAAGCTTGCGGCAGATGTTGACGGCAACGGTCTTATAAACGAGTATGATGCGGCACTTATACTGCAAAAGTCTGTACGCAAAATAGATGTATTCCCCATAGGAACAGCGTGGTTATTTACACCCTCGTATATTGAAAAAACTCTTACCACCGCAACAAACACAGTTGAATTTGCTATAATTGCGGTAGGTGATGTTGACGGAAGCTTCAGAGGTGATGCCGAGTGAAGAAATTAACGGCAATCTTTACGGCATTAATGCTGTGCTGTGCACCTGTCAGCGCACAAGACCGGTACGAAACACCTATTGCTTTGTGCTGTGAAAAGGATGTTTTCGCAGTTGATATGATTTTTGGTATTACAGAGGAAGTAACAGTTTCCTCTGTAAGCCTGAATATTAAAAACGCATTGTCTGACTGGAACGTAAAAGACGGAAAGCTGTATGTAAGTGTTGCTTCGGCAGATGCAATCAGCCTGCCTGCAGTTTTGGGCAGGGTTTATACAAATGCTCCCTGTACACTTACACCGCAGAGCATAACGGTAAACGGCAGTGACCGCGAGAACATATACACATCACATCTTGGTGTAACAATTCCGGGCACACCCCCTTCCTGTGACAGAGGCGGACTGACAGACGGCGAAAAATGCGGAAGATGTAATGTAATAACCCGGGCGCAGGAAACAATACCTGCAACAGGTCCGCAGATAAGCGCCGCGGCAGATGAATACGGCACTCTGACAGTGGGCGGAATAATTTCCGACACTCCGGTGGCATCGGGCAGGGTATGGCTGGCGGTGTACAGGGCGGATGGACGTTTGATAGCCATTAAAAGCCTTACGGGTGAAAATCAGTCGGATTTTGAGGTGGAAATACCCGGTTGTGCAAAGGGCACAGAGGTTAAAATTTTCCGCTGGCAAAAGGATGCGGTTAAGCCTGAAAAGGATGTAATAACAGCTACGGTAAAATAAAAAGATAAAAAAGAAACTCCACGATCGGAGTTTCTTTTTGCTGTTGCCGAAAAATTACGGCAGTAAACAGTGCCTTCCCGACCAGCCCCCCCTTGCCTAAAGGGGGGAAGAAATCCAAAGGATTTCAGGGGGGATTGTGAGAGCGGGGATAAAACTAAAATTTCCTTTATCGGAAAAATAAAAACAAAATATAACGATAAAAATGTTGATATTTTTCCTATAACGCGGTATAATATATATACAAAAGGGCAAGGAGATGGTATGCGTGACTTATGTATCGGTCAAAGAAATGGCTGAAAAATGGGGACTTACAGACCGCAGTGTAAGAAAATACTGTGCGGACGGCAAAATCCCCGGAGCTTTTTTAACAGGTAAAACATGGAATGTTCCGGCAGACAGTCAAAAACCCGAAAGGTCAAAAAGAAAATCATCCGGACTCCGCACCCTTCTTTGTGTTCTGAAAGAACAAAAAGAGGGTAATCTTTCGGGGGGGATATACCATCGCGTACAAATTGATTTGACATATAATTCAAACCATATGGAAGGCAGTGGGTTGACTCACGATCAGACAAGGTATATTTTTGAAACTAATACTGTCGGTATATCAGGGGAGAGCATAAGGGTTGACGATATTATAGAAACAACAAATCATTTCAGGTGCATTGATTCTATTATTGATAATGCAGGCTATGAGCTTTCGGAGAAATATATAAAGGAGCTTCACAGAATATTAAAAAGCGGCACAGGTGACAGCAGAAAGGACTGGTTTCGTGTTGGTGAATATAAAAAACTGCCCAATGAGGTGGGCGGAGCCGAAACAGTTGCTCCGGAAAATGTACATGCCGAAATCAGAAAGCTTCTGGACGCATATAATTCAAAAAAACAGGTTGTACTGGATGATATTATTGATTTCCATGTCAGGTTTGAGCGTATACACCCCTTTCAGGACGGTAACGGACGCATTGGCAGGCTGATTATGTTTAAGGAATGCTTAAAGCATAACATTACACCTTTTATAATTGATGAGCAGCACAAAATGTTCTATTACAGAGGACTGGCTGAATGGCACAGAGAAAAAGGCTTTCTGCGGGATACAATTTTAGCCTGTCAGGACAAGTTTTATGAGATTCTTATGTATTTCAGGCTGGTGTAAGAAAGGGTTTATTATTCCCTTTAAATTAACAACATTCACAGTTGACAAAACATTCTTTTTATGGTATCATTAACCCAAATATTCGTATAAAGGAGTTTTTATCATGAACAAAGCAGATATAGGTCTTATCGGTCTTGCGGTAATGGGCGAAAACCTTGTTATGAACATGGAAAGCAAGGGCTTTACCGTTGCGGTTTACAACCGTACCTCCCAGAAGGTTACAAACTTCGTTGAAGGACGTGCAAAGGGCAAAAACATTATCGGAACATACTCTATTGAAGAGCTGGTAGCAAATCTTAAGGCACCCCGCCGCATTATGCTTATGGTTAAAGCGGGCAAGCCTGTTGACGATTTTATCGAAATGCTTATCCCTCACCTTTCTGAAGGGGATATCATAATCGACGGTGGTAACTCCCACTTCCCCGACACAATCCGCAGAACACAGTATGTTGAAAGCAAGGGTCTTCTCTACATCGGTACAGGCGTATCGGGCGGAGAAGAGGGCGCTTTAAACGGTCCCAGCATGATGCCCGGCGGTTCTCCCGCAGCCTGGGAGCATGTAAAACCCATTTTCCAGTCCATCTGTGCAAAGGTTGAAGATGGTTCACCCTGCTGTGACTGGGTTGGCGAAGGCGGCGCAGGCCACTTTGTTAAAATGGTTCATAACGGTATCGAATACGGCGATATGCAGCTCATCTGCGAAGCTTACCAGATTATGCGCGACTATCTCGGCATGACAGCTGACGAAATGCACGAAGTATTTGCAAAATGGAACGAAGAAGAGCTGGACAGCTATCTTATCGAAATCACAAGAGATATTCTCAAATATAAAGACGAAGACGGTTCACCCCTGGTTGAAAAGATTCTTGACACAGCAGGTCAGAAGGGTACAGGTAAGTGGACAGGCATTGCTGCACTTGACGAAGGTGTTGCTCTTACACTTATCGGCGAAGCTGTTTTCTCACGTTGCCTCAGCGCAATTAAAGAAGAACGTGTTGCAGCATCCAAGGTTCTCACAGGTCCTTCTGTTAAGTTTGAAGGTGACCGTGAAGCATTCATCGAAGACCTTAAAAAGGCTCTCTTTGCTGCAAAGATTGTTTCCTACGCACAGGGCTACACACTTATGCGTGCAGCAGCTAAGACATACGGCTGGAACTTAAACTACGGCGGTATTGCTCTTATGTGGCGTGGCGGCTGTATCATCAGAAGCGTATTCCTCGGCAAAATCAAAGAAGCTTTTGATAATAACCCCGAGCTTACAAACCTGCTCCTCGACCCCTACTTCAAGGATATTATTGCTAAATCCGATGCAAGCTGGAGAAGAGTTTGTGCAGCTGCTATCACAAGCGGTGTTCCTGCACCTGCAATGAATACAGCACTTTCTTACTATGACGGCTACCGTTGCGACAGACTGCCCGCAAACCTTCTGCAGGCACAGCGCGACTACTTCGGTGCTCACACATACGAAAGAGTTGACAGACCCCGCGGTGAATTCTTCCACACCAACTGGACAGGAAAGGGTGGAGATACCTCCGCAACACGCTATGATGCGTAAAAATGGCGCAGACCGTTTGACGGCGAGAAAAGTTATAATTGAAACAAATGAAAGTGCATAAATATTAAAAATAAGAGGAAATCCGCAATGATGCGGATTTCTTTTTTGCCGCCAAACTATAAACGAACTTCACCCGCAATATACCTCGTATAATTGCGGGCGCTGCCCTACGGGTTCAGTTCGTTCATTCTGCACTATTTTTTCCTGCATCACAGTACGACGCATAAAAATGGCGCAGAGCACAAAAAGGCAAGAAAGTTAATAAGACAGAGCAAAACAAAAGTTTTGTGCGTTTGATTATTTATAAGTTGAAACCCCACAGTGTGGGGTTTCTTTTTATTGGTGCCTTTTTGTTACGAACAAACTTCACCTCTCGCTGACGTCGCAAGATTCGCTATGGTACAAGTTTTTACCAAAACTTGTACGTTTCAGCTCGCTTGCTCCTTACCCCTAAAAGTCTTGCGACTTTTGGGGACCCCGCAAAGTCCACAGGCTTTGTGGGGAAGAGGAGAAGCAAGGGAGTGGTAAGGTTTGAGCGATAGCGCAAAACCTGTGAACGGACTTTGCTTTGACGTTGTACAGCTTCGGGTAACCCCTACGGGTTCAGTTTGTCCGT
>JAZNUH010000087.1:0-34287 GCA_045592225.1 Clostridia bacterium
AAAATTTATTTTTAAGCTGTTTTCCAGCTGAATATTCTCTGCATTATAACTGCAGCTTCGGCTCTTGTTGTATTGCCCAATGGGTTTATAGTGCCGTCGGCATTACCCTTTATAATTCCCATTTCCATCATTGCCGCAACATCCGCCACCGCATAATCGGCAACCAAATCGCTGTCAGGCGCAGAAAGATTGGTGTTTGCCGCTGTAACCGGCTTCGCAAAACGCATTGCACGGGCACATATCACCATTAAATCCTGTCTTGAAATTCCCTCTTCGGGCATATATGCATTATTACCTGTGCCCTTTAAAATCCCAAGCTTTTTGCCTATTGCCACTTCCTTTGCATAATCTGCATCGCTTTCAACATCGGCAAAATTGTCATCGGCAGAGGTGTTTTGCAGTCCAAGTGTTCTTATAAGGTATTTTGCAAAATCCCCTCTTGTTATATTTTCACCGGGAAAAAAGTCATACCCCTCTTCTTTTGCACTGGCAATACCTGCATCGTGCATAAAGTTTATGGCGTCCTCCGCCCAGGAATAACTGCCCAGATTACTTACCGTTACATTTAAAAGGTCGTAGTCATACTCGCCATTCGGTGTGAACTTTATAAGTGCAGGCTCATATGCCTCAAGTGTCAGTTTTAAAATGCCGTCTTTCACTTCAACCGCCGATTGCTCCACACCGCTTATCGCTGTTGCCTCAAAATCGGTTATTGAAATCAAACCGTTTGTGCTTGTAATCGGAAGATCAATAGTGCGCCTGCTTGATGTTCGGTTATAAATTGCCATGTATAAAATATTTCGGTCTGTGAAAATGTCGTACCATTGCTGTGTGTCGCGCACCTTTGCAAAGGTTTCGTATTTACCCTCTACAAAGTAGGGATAGAGTATGTCTGCCTCAACATTATAATAATTTTGAAGCACAGGCCAGTAAATACCCTCGTCAATCACCTTGTCAACGGCGGGGTTATCAGGCTCCCATGTGTACCAGCCAAGTCCGTCTGTGCCCGCAAGGTATGACTGATATATAAACGAGTGTACCTGCGTTGGCGTTGGTGTAGCCTTTTCACCGCTTCCGTAGGTGAAAATCTGGTTTATGGGAATTACCATTTTGCCTGTTCCCTCTACCATTTCACACACATTTCTCACCGTGTCTGCCATAAACTTGCCGTAATCATTCCACTGTCCGCAGTAGATATCGGGAGCTATAATGTCACAGCACTTTTTAACATAATCATAATACTGCGGAAAGCCCTCGCAGGTGTAAATGGGTGTGTAATCATCCACCTCACGCAACATTATGTAGGATTCTCTTACATCGTCATAGGCGTTGGGGTTGTTTATAAAGGGCTCATCCATTACCATATAACAGAAGATTGCAGGATGATGGGCTATCTTTTCCATATACGCCTTTACCTTTTCGCGGTTCACGGGGTGCCCTGCAGGGTACATTCCCCAGTAGCATACAACCGCTGCATATACACCCATTTTGTACATTTCGTCAAGCTGACGCAGGGCGTCAGAAACATCAGATGGCGGCGACCACTGTACAACATTTATACCTACCGAAGCGGCTGACTCATAGTCCTCATAGCCTATGTGATAAACAAAGGTGGGTCTTACCCTTTTACCATTTTTATCGGTAAATATTCTTCCGTCCTTTGACAGTGCTTTTGGCATATCGTATTTGTATATGGGTGCCGAGTCCTCAAAAATTACTGCCCCGGTCATGTCGCGCACTGTTGCGGTAACAGTGTATTCATGCTTTTTTTGTTCAAGCAGGGACAACGGGTATTCAAATTTAGATTTATTACTGCTGAATTTTACACCGTTTTTGGAAAGCAGAAGCATGCTGCCGTCTTTAAGTGTGTAATCAACCTTGTAGGTTGATGCATCAAAGTTTTCAGGCATTGAAATCTCCGCACAGCCGTTTCTGTCACTGTATTCTGTATAGTAGAATATCCAGTCTGTCAGCAGCGAAAATACTTCGCCCGATGGCAGTGACAAATATTCAATTTCCACTCCTTCAATATAAGCAGTTCCGTCGGTAAACATGCCCGGCGAAATGGTAATAAGCGAAGTGTTCGGCTGAAGAGTAAATGCATAAGTAAGTCTTGACCAGTTGTTTCCGCCTTTTTTTCTCGGTGCCTCGTGAGATGAAACACGAAGGTCATAGCTGCTTCTGTTATTGCAGAACTCTTCCACCTTAAGACCTATACCCTGTGCGGTCATATCACCCTTGTACCAGAAGCTCACCTGTATTTTTGCACCACCGATAAGATTGCCCTGTTCAAAGGTAACATATCCCTCGTTTGTAATTTTAATTGCGTTGTTGCCCTCTCGCTTTTCGGTGCTTTGTATGCTTACCTTTGCCTTATCCGAAAAGGTTACGCCCACAGGATTGCCCGAAGAGTCCAGCTCTTCAAATCCTCCGTTTTTCAAAAGGTTGGTATTAAGCTCCGGCGTAGTATCTGCCGCAAGTACGGGCAAAGCGGTAACCACAAGAACCACTGCAATTAAAATTGCCGTAATTTTTTTCATTTTGTTTTCTCCTTATAGCTGCCATTATTGCAGGGTTATCTTTACAAGTACTGCCTGGCAGGGCGCAAGTGTTACCTTCATATCGCTCGAAGATGCATCTTCTATCACACTGTCTTCGCCAAATCCGGGCACGCTTGCAGTGTAATTTGCAATGGTTGTCTTTCCGTCTGCACTTACGAGAGGTACTGTTGTTGCCAGCTCCTCGCTGTCAAGACGGTTCTGGATTACCATATACAGGTTTTTACCTTCTTCGTCCATCCAGCCTTCATACCATACGTTGCTGTCATCCTCTATGTTTTTGTTAAACTGCGTACCCTTGCCGTATGCATAGTAGTCATATACAACCTGCTTTTCATTTGCATAAAACTCCTGAAGCATAGGCCAGTAGAAATCGTCACAAATCTTTTTGTCAACGTTCGGGTTATCGGGCTCCCAGGTATAGAAGCCAACTGCATTACCGCCCGCCAGAAGTGACTGATACATCATCGAATGAAGCTCCAGGGCGGTAGGCTTATGACCGTTTTGCGTAAATGCCTGTAAAACTGTAAGCATAGGCTTATCATAATTTACATATTTATGTCCCAGCTTCATCATGGTACCAACACAGGTTGCAAAGCTATCGTGCGAATAACCGGGGTAAATATCGGGTGCCAGAAGGTCACAGTATTTTGCAACCTCTTTCATATACGGCGCAAAGCCTTCACATATGTAAGTGGGGCGTGCGGGGTCTGCCGTTCTCAGCATTATATAAGATTTTCTCAAATCGTCATATGCGTTTGAATTATTAAGGAAGGGTTCGTCCATTATCATATAACAGAAAATAGCGGGGTGATGCTTAATCTGCATAATAAAGTCGCGTACCTTGTCATGGTTTCCTATACTACCTGCAGGGCTCATTCCCCAGTAGCATACAACACCTGCATAAACGCCCATTTCGTACATTTCGTCAAGCTGGGCAAGGGTTTGCTCTACTGTTGAGGCAGGTGAATACTGCATAACATTTATGCCGGCACTTGCCGCTGTGGCAAAATCGTCATAACCTATGTGGTACATAAATACCGGGTCAATTCTCTTGCCTTTTATATCTGTAAATGTTCCATCCTTTGAAACTGTTGTGGGTCGGTCAAATCTGTATACCTGCTGATATACACTGTCAACAATTTCGTTCCTGCCATCCTTTATGTCGGCAACAACTCTGTATTCCTCGGTAACCTCTGTCATAAGGTCAAGGTCATACTCAAATGTTATAAGGTTTTCTGTAAATTCTATTCCGCTGCTCTCAGCAAGTGTAACGCCATCCTTTTCAAGGCGCACATCTGCTGTAAAGCCCATATTTTCAAGACAAGGCTCCAGCTGAATGCTTGCCGTTCCGTTACCGGTAAGGTCGGTATAGTAGAATACCTGGTCTGTTTTTATGCGTGCTGTATTTGAATTATGTGTACGTGTAAGCTCCATATCATCAAAATATATGGTACCTGTACTGTATTTAATCCAGGGTCCTATTATTATTTCACTGCCCTCATAATGTGTAAAGGTATATTCCACCTTCGTCCACTCATCAGAAGATAAATGGCTGTTTGACTCATACGATTTTGTATATACAAGTGCTTCACTGTCATTTGCCCAGTCATATCTTCTTATTACAAGACCTTCGCCCGAGTCAATCGTGCCCTTGTACCAAAGCGAGAATGTGTACTCGTTACCCGGTAAAAGTCCGCCGTATTTAAAGCATGCCCTGCTATTATATCCCGAAAGTCTGATTGCTTTGCTGCCGCTATGGGTCTCGCCTGTTTCCATAGCTGCACCTACCCATTCCGAAGCCACATTTTCAGGTCTCCAGGCGGTGGTATTTTCAAAACCGTCAGTAAATACCGGCATCATTTTCATATCGTTTCGTATTTCTGTTTCTGCAACAGGCGCATTTGCATCGTCCCACAAATATGCCTTTACAATTACATCACTGTCTGTTGAAGCGCTTATACCGCCAAGTCTGCATGCAGATGTTGTGCCCGCCTTATCAACCGCAGTAACAGCTGCATTTGTCATTTTAAGCTCGCCACTGTCATCATATTCATAAGATGCAATAAAAAGCTTACCGCCATTTTCCGAAGGATGCTGTGCACGTACCGTAAGAGCCATATCCTCGCCGTTTTCTAACCATTTAACAGTTTTTGTTCCTGTTTCATCCATAAATTCAAGTGAGGTTTCAACCGGCTTTATGGATACATCATCCCATATAATACCACCGGTACCTCCTCTTAAAAACAGGCGGAACTGCACAAGTCCCTCAGGAGTTGATTGCTCATCAAGTATAAATTTAATGTGGCACCAGTCGGGTCCCGAAAGTCCGGCTTGCTTTGTCAGTGCATAATCCTTGGCATAAACCACTTCATTTCCCACGTAGCTTTCAAACCCTATGCTATCCGCACTGTAGCCGGGCATATTCATAAGATATCTTTTGGCATGCTGCCATTTTAATCTTGCCGAAAATTCGTATTTCACCCCTGCCGGATTCGCCTTTGGCAGCTTAACCCAGGTGTACACCTGTCCGCTTTTAATCTTCAGTGCAGTGTCACCGTTGTACGCATCCGAAGTAATTTCACTTTCGCCGCTGTGATTAAACCAGCTTGCATACATGGTGTTTGTTCCTGCGGGGTTTATGTCAAAACCGGGGTTTGCTACCAGGTTTTTTGTATCGTAATTATCAAGGCGTACAAGCTCCATATCATCAAGACAAAGGGTTGCACATTCTGCTCCGTTATTCACCCATGCCCTGATAGCACCGTTTTCACCCATCTGGCAGGCATTTAACATCATACCAAAGGGAGTCCACTGTGTTGTGTATGGAAGTGCACCGTTATAATTTGTTGTGGTAAATCCTACCTGCTCCATAAAAATCTGCGAGCCGCCGGTTGTACCATCATCCATGTGCTTGTAATATCCGCGGAGCATGTATCCCCCGGGAACCAAATTACGTACTAAAACTCCTGCTTTACCTTCCGGCGCAACAGTTAAATAGCTGTTGCCGCTGTGCGCAGCACCTTCGCTTACAACAGCGCCACCTTCCATAAACCAGCCTGCACCTGTAAGATCGCTTATGCTCATATTTTCGAAGTTTCCTTTAGAGCTTACAACTGTACCTTCATAACCGTAATAGTTATTTGCCACAGCTGCTGAAACTGTTGCCGGCAGTGCCACCGGTAATAATGTAAACACAATTACTACAAACAGTATTGTTGATAGTACCCTTCTCATTTTCATTGTCTCCTCTCACCATTCAAAAATCATCTTTATAAGTATGGCTTGCAAAAACCAGAATTATAAATATACGTACATTATATTATACTATTTTTACACGAGTTTGTAAATGGAGTTTTGTAGCCAAAATGTGTACTTTTACAAACACTTTTCCATTTGGGGACAAAATACACAGCCGCATTTATAAACCACGGTTAAAAAATAGAATGGAGCGCAAGGGCAGAAAATTAATTCCGCCCCTGCAGTATGCGTGGAATATATCGCGTTTTATATAGCTAAACACCTACAAATTGCAGCATTATTTTTGTTAAGGTTTATTATACCCCCCCCCCTGACAAATTTGTCAATAATAAATATAAAAAAAAATCGATTATTTATTTTTTATAATTAAAAAGGTGGGGCTTCTGCATCCGGATAAATCAAAAAAGTGACAGATAAAAATCCGTCACCGCCTTATATTTTACCACCGTTCCGCACAAGTTTGTGAATCCCATAGCAAGACGGAGCCGGGCAGCTCCGCCTTATTATGGAAAAAGGTCATGGCCGAACAATTAGAAAATGTCACTTTGTATAATAATGTACTGTTTTATATATTATACCACTTTTTTTGATAAAAGCAAATGTTTTTTAAATATTTGTATATTTTTATATATTTTTTTATCACTGAATTAAAATTTCACCAAGCAAATCATTGTATTATCACAGGCGATATTGTCATATTTTCACCCTGTTTTCTGCCTGTTATAAGGGAATAAATATCAGTTGCTCTGCTTTCGAGATGCCAAATACTGTCATTAACACGGTATTTTGACGGCTTAATTATCACAGGCAGCCTTGCCTTATCCTTCATTACATTCAAAAGCTTTGCCCCCTGTCTGCCAATTCCCAGCACACGTATATAAGACGGCGGCAGATTTTCGGGCAGGTGATTGTCGATAACCTGATTTATAAGTGCGCGCTTTATTCGTGCCATTGTATGCCTTCTTGTTTTTGTGCTCTGAAGCAGTGCATCAAGTGAGTTTTTATCCCCCTTTTGTATTCGCTCCCAAAGTCCGTCACCACTGTCGGGCGGCTGGGTTTTTGAAACTGTAAGCGAATATAAAATAAGCTCTTCAAAATCCGGAAAACTGCATCTGCCTGTATTATCAGGCATATAAGGCAAGTGACGGTATACATCCTCTCCCGACATAATTGCCTCACGCAGTGCGGTTGCTGATGCAAATTCCACATCTGCCGATTTCGAGTGATATTCACCCTTGCGCTTTACTGTGTGCGGCTTTATTCCGCTTCCCGAAAGTGCCTTTAAATATTCAACTGCCAATATGTTGTTGGGATGTCTTACCACAGCCGCAAGCTCGGGATTAATTTCTTTTATTGCGCTTTCCCTTGCCGATGCAAAGGATGCTCCGTTTTGCAGCTTTTGTGCAAGAGTTTTTTTAAAGCCTTCAGGTTCATTCGCAAGTATGCGCGCCGCCTGACGGAGCTTTTTAATATCTCCGCACTCGCTGCCAAAGGAAACTGCATCCACTATTCCTGTTGCCTCAAGCAATTCTATGCCGCCCCTCGCAAAGCCTTCCGCCGATTTTAGTGAAAAATATGCCGGCAACTCTATTACAAGGTCAACGCCACCCAGAAGGGCATATTTTGCACGTGTGAATTTATCAAACAGCGCCGGTTCCCCTCTTTGCACATAATTTCCGCTCATAACAGCAATGACACCGTCTGCCGACAGTGCCGTTTTAGCTGTTTCTATATGATATTTGTGTCCGTTGTGAAAAGGATTGTATTCTGCTACAACTCCTAAAACTCTCATATTATTCTCCGTTCACAGTTTATTTTCCGCCACACAGCTTTTTAATACCTGTTTCAGGCGATTCGCTCTGTTCCTTTGTAGGGGCAGAAGCATTATAGTCAAAAGATTTTGTGAACCCAAAAAGGGCTTTTTCGGTTTGCTCAAGCGCCTTTACGGTATGCTCCTTAAATGCCTTTGCACCCTCGCCTTTAAGCTTTGAAAAAACATCATAAAAATGAGAAACGCATACTCCCTTTGACTTTGAAAATTTTTCCCTGAAATCAGCTTCGTTATCCATAAGATATGCAAAATTCGAAATACAAAGCTCCATTTGCCCATCTACACGGTCACACACCGCACAGCTTTTAGGGACATCGGTTTTTTTGGCAAACACACCTCCGCCGGGTTTTGCTTTTTTTATTTTATCTATTGTTTCGGCAGCGTGTGTGTCAAGCATAAGCGCCAGACTTAAGCGGTTGCCCATACCAAGCATTTTTTCTGCGTGAGTTGTGCAAAAGCCTTTTCTGTTTGTTTCCACACGAACCTCAGGCTCCATCATCGCGGCGCCCATATAATATTCAAGTGCATTTTTTTCAAGTTTTTCCCTTATAAGACAAAGAGGACAGCCATTGTCCTCATCAATTGTCTCATTTATCATTATGGTATAAATTTTTTCCTTCACGCCTCTTTTTCCTCCTTGCGGATGCCCAGAAACAGGCTGCCGTATTTGATAAGCGCAAACAAAGATGTAACCGCAGGCAACCACTGCAGAGTATACAGTAACGGTACAGGCAGTTTTTCAAATAAAAGCAGTATTGTTACCACACATACAGATGTTACAACAGTTGAAAGCTTGCCGTACCAGTTTGCGGCAACTATAACATGCTTTTTATAAAGAGAAGCCGTACCCCCTGCCATAATAAGCTCCTTCAGGAAGATAAGCATTACAGCCGCCCAGGGAAAGTATGACTTTATCGCCATGCATATAAGCACTGTAAGCTGCATACCCTTATCGGCAATAGGGTCTAAAATTTTGCCCAAATCGGTTATCTGGTCATATTTTCTTGCAATGTAGCCGTCAAGTACATCTGTTGCACAGGCCAGCGCAAACAAAATTACACCAACCACAAGTCTTTCCGTGTAAACATAATACCCGGTAAAGGGAATAAGTACTATTCGGAATACCGACAACATATTAGGAATGTTCATTTTTTTAACCTCTCTTTATAAAGCCGACCCCGTCGGCAGTTATTTTATTTCTTCTACTGTATCAAGAATATAGGTTGCACCGTTTTCATTAAAATATGTTTTTGCAGCTTTGCCTGAAATACCTGTAAGCACCGCCGCAAAGTCCATTTTTGCGCCCTGCGCCGAAAGCATATCCGCGCCTGCATCACCAACTGCAAGACAGCGGGATAAATCAGCTGTAAAGTTTCCGCTTACAATGTCAGCATCAGCAAAGCCGGTGCCTAAAAACGCCTTTAAAAATATATAGGGATGGGGTTTTGTAAGCTTGCCACCCATTCCCAGCCCTTCCTCGGCGTTGCGTATATGGTTGTAGCTTGCTATACCTTCAGGGTCAAAAAGCTCCTTTATCCCCCATACCTCCAGTGGAAGCATAGCCTCTTTAAGAGGTCTGCCTGTTGCTATACAAAGTCTTAAACCCTTGTCTTTAAGTGCTTTAAGAGTGGGTATAACCCCTTCCAGAAGTGGCTTTTCACCTCTGTACAAGCCTTCTCTGTACTCGTTTGCCGGCTCTCCGCCGTTTTCCTTATAGGCGTCACTTCCCAAAAACCAATGCTGAAAATCCTCCTGCATTTCGCGCCACACTCTGCCCTCGCGCACAGTGTCCGCAACAGGAAGTGAAAGCTTTTGGGAGAGCAGCCTTGCCGCCTCCTCATAAAGCTCAAAGGCAAGCATACTGCTACCATGCAGTCTGTCATACACATCCTTGCCTGTGCCGCCCTTTGGCATATATGCGCGAACAAGATATGCAAGGTCCCAGTTTGAGTTTATGCCCTTTTCTTTGAAAAATCTTATAAGCTTGTCATCATAGAAAAGTATGCTACGAAGATATACGGCATCGCGGCTTTGAAGCCCCTCTGCGCAGGCTACTGTCAATGCCGCGGCATCCCAGTATCTCTGCTCGGAGGTGATAACACCGTCCATATCAAATATTATTGTGTCGTATTTTTGTGAAAGTATCATTTTATTCCTCAATAAAGTTGATTTTACCCGCAACCCCTGCGGTAAATTCGGGACGTGCGGGGTCAGCAGCAAATGCGCGCGAAAGAGCAATGCCTACTGCACGGAAAACCGCTTCCCATATATGATGTGAGTTTTCACCCTTTTTAACATTTACGTGGAGTGTCATGGGCGCGCCCTGCGCAATACCGTCAAGGAACACCTTAAGATCCTCACTTGCCATATCCTCCGCGCGCTCGGGAATTTTAACATCGCTTGCCATATCAAAAAGTGCTCTGCCTTCAAAGCTTACTGCCGCAACAGCCATTGCTTCGTCAATGATGCCAATACCGTCACCGTAACCAACACCACCGCACTCTTCAAGATAGCGACCTATTGCTCTGCCCATTGTAATGCCTGTATCTTCACAGATAAGGTGACCAAGCACAAACTGGTCAGCTTTGAAGCTTGTTTCAACATTCACACCGCTTCTCCAGGCAATGTGCTCTATCATATGATTTAAAAATGTAATAGGAGTATCAATCTTTTTTCTGTAATCCGCCGCCAGAGGGGGAGGTGTAAGTGTAACACTTATTTCTGATTCGGTTGTTTTTCTTGTTATCTTCATTAATATATCTCCTTATTTACGTTCCTTTGCGGCAAGGGCATGTGTTTCAAACCCTTCTACCGATGCAAAGGTGTATGCATTTTCTCTTACCATTTCAAAGCCTTCACGTGTTGCATAGCCTACCGATGAACGTTTTAAAAAGTCGAATACCGAAACTGATGAATATGTTTTTGCAAAGCCGCCTGTAGGAAGTATTGCATTGGGTCCCAGAAGGAAGTTGCAAAGTGTTACAGGCGTGTATTCTCCAAGGAGAATTTCACCTGCATTTTTAATAAACGGCAGAACGTCAAAAGGCTTTTCACAAAGCACTTCCATATGCTCAGGTGCATATTCGTTTACAAAATCTATTGATTCCTCAAGGCTCTTTGTTATTATGATGCCACCGTAAGACGACATTCCTGTTTCAATAAATGTGCGGCGCTTGTCCGAAAGCTTTGTAAGCTGTTCCTTTACAATAGGAAGAACTGCTTCCACAAGCTGCTCGCTGTGTGTTACAAGAAGTGATGCCGAATCGGGTCCGTGCTCTGCCTCAATCATCCAGTCAAGAGCAACCTTGTGGGGATCTGCCTTTTCGTCAGCTAAAATTATAGCCTCACTGGGTCCTGCAGGAAGCCCTGTGTCAATATAGCTTGCCAGTACTCTTTTTGCCGCTGTGGCATATGCATTACCCGGTCCGATAATCTTGTGGTGCTTGGGCACTGTTTCTGTACCAAAGGCAGCAGCGGCAACCGCCTGAATACCGCCAACCTTGTATATGTTCTTAATACCCGTTATTTTGGCCGCCGCAAGAAGTGTGTCATCAACACTGCCCTGCTCATTGGGAGGTGTTACAACAGAAATTTTGGGAACACCTGCAACCACTGCAGGAATGCCCAGCATTAATAGCACCGAAGGGAAGCTGCCCTTACCGCGGGGAACATACAGACATACATCAGTAATAGGTGTTGTCTTCTCCCCTGCCATAAGTCCGCGGTCAACATTTGTAAACCACATTTCCTCGGGCATCTGCTTTTCGTGGAAGTATTTTATGTTCTTCGCCGCATATTCAATAGCTTCGCGGGTTTTTGCATCAAGTCTTGCATAACCCTCTTCTATTTCCTGTTCGGTTACCTTTATATTTTCAGCTTTGAGCTCTACGCGGTCAAATTTAGCGGTGTACCGGCACAATGCTTCGTCACCGTTTTTGCGCACATCTTCTGATACCTCTGCCGCCACCTTCATATGCTCTGTAATGTCGGTCTCAGCTCGTCTGAGTATCTTGTTTTTCTGTTCTTCAGTTATTTCCCATAATTTAAATATATTCACTTGATACTGCCTCCATAAACTATTTCAGACTATATTATAGTACAAACAATCAAAGAATGCAACCGAAATTTTTACTGCGGTCACTATTTATTTCAAGTGTTGCCTAAAAGTAAATGCTATGTAACAGACCTGTAATATTGATGGTTTATAATGTAATTGTAACCTCGGCAGGATTATATTCTCCGGGTGTATGCTTACAAACTAACAGGAAGGAGACCGGTTTCATGAAAAAGTTCATAGCTTTACTTATTGCCGTTACCATTATGCTTTGTTCGGTTACCTGCTTTGCAGCACCCGAAACAGTTAATGCAAACGACACAGGAACCAACAACGGACTTATTGTTATCAAAAAACCGGAAACCACCGTTTCTTCTACAACCAAACAGAAGTACACCCTTTCCGCAGTAAGCCTTCAGGGTGTCGAGGTTGCTCTATACAGCTACAATAGTGCAACCGGTAAATTCCATCTTAAAAGAGATGCAGCAGGTAACCCCGCAGTTACAACAGTCGGTGCAAGCGGTATTTATATGCGTGATGTAGATCTGGCAATGGAAACAAACCATCTTTTGGTGCGTGCGCAGTACGGTGACGGTAATTACCAGATTGTACGACTGGATATTACACTTTTAAATCAGGCACTCCTTGACAGTATAAAGGGATTTGCCGCTAACTTCCAGTCAGTATTCGGCGGATGGTAATATGAAAACAAAACGCGAAAAATTCAAAACACTGATACTTATTCTGCTTATAATAAGCAGTCTGGTTTTAGCAGTTTCAACATGGGTTTACGAAAAGCTGTGGCCTACAGGCTATAGCTTTTTTTCCAATTTCTCGGATATTCCCTTAATAAGCTCCTGGTTTGGCACAGAGGACAATTATTCATTTCCCGTTGACAATCTTTCAAAGCCCGGCAAAATTGTTGTAACAAACGGCGAAAAACGTTCCGTTTATTACGTCAGCGATTCTTCCTTTGCGGGTCTTCATTCTGTCACACGGGATTTTCTTGTAACTGTTCTTACCAACGAAGATATGGTTATCCGCCGTGCGGCGGTATCACCTGACGAGTGGTTTGACGTACTGCGAAACGATGAACTGCTGGATACAAAATCCATTTATACAGAGTTTGCACTTTCATATACGCCCGACCTGTTTGCGCAGATAATGGGTGTTCAGCATACTTGGATGACCGAGCCCTCTGCCGTGCGCGATTTTATAATCGCACCTCTCGGTAACGATGGGACGGATATGCTCCTCTATGCCAGAGACGCGAACAGCGATATTGTATATAAGCATTATATTACTTATGATAAAAAAGCGGATATTGTTAACGCCATAAGCGAGTACACCGCCAATGAAAGTGATAACTTTATATTCTCATTTGAACAAAACCTTGACGGCAGAAGCGAAGGCATAGGCGGACAGGTACAGCAAAAAGTTTTTGTTGATTCGCTTGTTCTCCTCTCTCTCGAATCCACTGAAACAGATATTATAACCGCTGAAAATCCTATTGATACAAATAATACAGAGGCTTTGAACAATCTGCTTTCCTGCTTTGGCTATGCGCCCAACAGTCTGCGACATTATACTGCAGCTGACGAAACCCAGTATTTTGTTGAAAATTACGGTTCTCTGCTTATACATCCGTCAGGAATTATAGAATACACCGCTTTGGACACAAGCAAGGCATACGACCTTTTTGAAGGCGATAACACTACACGCACTCTTTACGAAACATTAAACCGCGCTATTGAGTTTTCCGAATCGGTATGGAACACAGTTATGCCCGACACCGAGTTTAACGCGCTTGTTACCTCCGACCTTGCGGAAAACGGTGCCGCACCCGGAGAATACACCTTCACGCTTGACTATTATTTTGAAGGTACACCCATAACGGTTGATGCCCCGAACATGAAAAATGCGGTTATTATTGAAGTTAAAAACGGTAGAATAACTTCCTACCGCCACCTTATCAGACGTTTTACACAAACCGGCGAAAGTGTGGAAAATATACCAATGATTGCCGCTCTTGACGCACTCTACACCACGCTCTCAAAAGAGGAGAACACCGAGGCAACCATTGTAACCGACCTGTTTTTAAGCTATGTCGAAGACTCCGGTCAATCTACCAAGACAGCCGTGTGGTGTGCAAAAACCGAAGGCAGTGATGAAGTAAGGAGGCTTGACTGATGTATTGGTACAAAGTTAAAAGCGCACTTATAATACTTTTCCTTGCAATTAACATCTTTCTTCTGGCGCGTATCGGCTATGTGGCTTTCAGCGAAAGCAAACACCGGCGTGAAGAACTTTCCACTATTGTTTCGGTTCTTCAGGGTGATAATGTTACCCTTTCTGCCGACCGCATACCATCAGATACAGTCAGCCTTGGTTCTTTATCGGCTGAAAATGTTCTCGCCGATGAAAAAGCCTTTACCACCGCAATATTGGGTAAGGGAATTCTTATTGCAAACGAGAAGGAGCACAGCTACACCTCCGGCTCCGAATCACTTGAAATTTCAGACAACAAATTTTATTACCACAATTCTGCCGCAGGTACAAATATAACACCCAATCAGGAAAATGCGGAGCAAATAAAACTCTGGCTTTCGGACAAGGGCTTTTATATGGATGAAACTGCATACACTCTTGATACCACCCGCATTTCATACCGTCTTGTTCCCGGCGGCAATCCCTTCTTTGATGCAGAAATTACAGTTATTCCCGGCGAACGCGGTGTAATTTCCATGACAGGAAACTGGGTAACTCCTGCCATAAATCCCGACGTCACATATCAGCCGGGCCCCGTTGCCGATGCACTTATTGCCTTTTACCGCGACCCTGACCGTCCGCAGAAGTGCGAAGTTGCATCTATATGCGCAGGCTATGGTGTGTTACTCGGTAACTACACAGTAAGCTATAAAACCGCAGAGGCGGTGCCTGTGTGGCGCATAAAGCTTACCGACGGCAAAGCATTTTACTACGATGCAAGATAGGCTGAATGCTTAAGAATAAAGAAATCCGCAAATGCGGATTTCTTTTTAATAAAACATTTTAATTTATTCAAATTAGCGGAATAACCGTTCCTGCCTTCCATACAAAAAATTTAACTTCCTCAATTTTATTTTTGTCATCCAACGAAATACTTAACGTTTCATCGTCTATAACACTTTTGCAGACTAAACTTACAACTCTGCCTTCTCTACTGTATCCTGCCGCAAAAAGCATTGCTTTTCCCCGATGATTTTTTACCAAAACACTGTAATTTTTATCGTTTGCTCCTTCCTCACCCTCCTGCACTATCAGCTCCAAAGGTTCGCTTTGCTCCATAATAGGTATTATTTCAGCCCCTGGATATAATTTGCTTATCTGCATAGATACATCCTCTCCATTATCTGTATATTTAACCCTCATTATACTTTCCATGCCACCAATCTTGTCATTTGAGTAATTCCATGTTGAAGGGAGAATAACAGTTTTTATGTTGGGATTTAAAAAGGTATTTGTACCTGTAAAAGTATTTGCAGGTACCTCGACTACACCCTCATTAATAACAAGGGTTATACCATCACTTGCAGTTCCAGCATTACCAAATATGTAATCAGTTGTTTCAAAATCAGCGCTATAATGATCATAAATCTCCCCTCTACATCCCCACTCTATTTTTTTGAGTCCTATACAATTGTAAAACGCTTTACTTCCTATATGTATGCTACTAATTAGCGTGTTTGGTTCACCTAATGGCGCATAGTAACATAAACCAAGAGGCAATGTTATCTCACTTAATTTTGTGCATCCAGAAAAAGCTTGTTTACCTATTGAAGAACAATTGCCATAACTAATATTTTTTAATGATATGCAATCTCTAAATGCATAATCATCTATTGCAGATACACCCTCCACATATACACTTTCAAGTTTATCGCAACCTTCAAATGAACTTACCCCTAAAGTGGCAGAACCATTTATTTGTACACTCTCAAGATTGTCGCAATCTTCAAATGCGTTCATACCTATTGTTGCTTTTCCGTTTATCGTAACAGTTTTTAAACCAATACAGTTTTTAAACACAGATTCTCCTGTACTTATATCGCCCAGTGATATAATTTCCTCGAGATTTGTGCATTGCGTAAATGCATATCTATACAGGTGTACACTGCATTTTGCAAACTCAATTTTTTTCAAAGCTGTGCAATTTGAAAAAGCATAAGCATCTATTGTTTTCAGATTCTCACCAAAAGCTATCTTGGTCAAATTTGTGCACCCGACGAAAGCATCATTGCAAATCAACGAAACTCCATCTGGAATCACTACACCAGTCAAATCAGTACATTTATAAAATGCCATCTCGCCTATTTGTGTTACCACAAATCCGTCTATTCTTGCAGGGATTTCGATATCGTCACTACCGGAAAAGCCTGTAATGTACACATCCCCATTTTTTATCATATACTCGTATACATTCCCTTTAGAATCGGTATATTTTTCAGCACTTACCAATATAGGAAATATAAACACCAATAATAATATTACAAAGCTAATCAAGCCTGACCGTACAAATAAATTTTTCATTTTCTATCCCCTTCTGTTAAATGTAATATTATAATTATAATATATCACGCACAAAATTGCAATACATATGTTATGCATACAATCGTAATAATGATATATATAATCGTATTGCAGAGGTGATTATATGAAAAAATTTAAAATTCCGTCTATTCCACCTACAACAAACAAGTGCATCAGATTTCCAAATGATATAATTGAGGCCGTTGAAAATGCAATTGTCGGGAAAAACTGCACTTTTACTGCTTTTGTTGTAGAGGCGGTACGTGTAGCTTTAGAAAATCTGGAAAGCGAAAAATAACCTGATATAGAAATTTAAAATCAGAAAAAACCTCCCGTTTATGTCATTGCGACAAGGGAGGTTTTTTATTAAACCAATTCGAGTGCATCCTTTATTATCTCCGCATGGTCAAATGCCAGACTGCTTTGGGTGTAAATTTCATCTCCCAAACGGAACACAAGTCCTGCATCACCCTGCTGCAAAGTATACCATCGGGCAGATGCGGCATCATCCGCTGCCGCAGGCTTTATCTTTTCCCAATCCACCCGTGCCACAAACGCCGCCGACACAACCCATCCTCTCGGGTCTCTCTCCGGACGGCTGTATACCCCTACAAGCTTCATATCTGCCCCGTCCACTCCAGTTTCCTCCAAGAGCTCACGTTTTGCAGTCTGCTCAACCGTTTCGTTTTGATCAGCAAAACCACCGGGCAAAGCAAGGCAACCAATAAACGGATGATTGCCTCTTTCTATCATAAGAATTTTAAGCTCATCCCCGCTTTTTGACAGCATAACAACATCGGCTGTCAAAGCCGGCTTGGGGTAGTTTTTGCTTTTGTATCTTTCTATTGCTTCTCTTTCTGTAAGACCGTTTTTATCATGTTTTTCGTTCATAAAGCCTCCGGATAATTATAATAAAATAAAATTTGTGTACCTGTTTGCATATAGGGAATAGGAAAAATGGCACAGAACGGACAAACTGAACCCGAAGGGGTAACCCCCGGCAGTACAAAGGTACGGCGGGGGTGAAGTTTGTTCGTAACAAAAAGGCATTTGTTAAACAGAAACCTCCATCAATGTAGATGGAGGTTTCAACCTCAAAAGCAAAATTATCTGAATTTTTGTTTTGTAAATACCAACATAAAAATTACTGCCTTTTTGTACTCTGGGTCTTTTTTACATTCCCTATCAAAAATCAACTTCTGTGTCATAATAACAACACTTAAGCAGTTTTTCCATATTAGCAGCATCAATAGCACGGGGGTTAGAGCCTGTGCAAGCATCTGCAACCGCATTTTTAGCGATTTCGGGCAGTCTTTCAAGGAATATATCCTCGGGTACAAAGCCCTGTTCTGCGGGATAGCTGTCTGCTCCGTAGTTCTTAATGCACTGGGGAATATTGAGGGCATCGTTCATGCCGCGCAGGTAAGCAATAAGCTTTTCAACCTTTTCAGCAACTGTTGCGCCGCCCAGTTCCATATTATCAGCAATTACAGCATAACGCTTTGCAGCTGCTTCGTCCTTTGCGTTGTAAGCAATAACCTTGGGCAGGTACATAGCATTAGCCGCACCGTGAATAATGTGTGCACCTAAATCTTCAAACACAGCACCTGTCTTATGAGCCATAGAATGAACAATACCCAGCAGAGCGTTGGAGAATGCCATGCCTGCCAGACACTGTGCATTGTGCATGCTTGCGCGCTTATCCATATCTCCGTTATAGGAATCAACCAGATCTGCCTGAATCATTTTAATTGCGTGCAGAGCAAGGGGATCTGTATAATCGCAGTTAGCTGTGGAAACATAAGCTTCAACTGCATGTGTCATAGCATCCATACCTGTGTGAGCAACAAGCTTTTTGGGCATTGTTTCTGCAAGGTCGGGGTCAACGATAGCAATATCGGGTGTAATTTCAAAGTCAGCGAGAGGATATTTAATACCCTTTTCATAGTCTGTGATTACAGAGAAAGCTGTAACCTCTGTAGCTGTTCCCGATGTTGAGGGAATAGCACAGAAATGAGCCTTTGTGCGAAGCTTGGGCAGACCAAACACCTTGCACATATCTTCAAATGTTGTTTCGGGATATTCATATTTAATCCACATAGCCTTTGCGGCATCAATGGGGGAACCGCCACCCATAGCAATAATCCAGTCGGGCTGGAATTTGCTCATAGCTTCTGCGCCACGCATAACTGTGTCAACAGAAGGATCGGGTTCAATACCTTCAAACAGTTCAACCTGCATACCTGCTTCTTTAAGGTATTCTACAACCTTATCAAGAAATCCGAATTTTTTCATAGAACCGCCGCCCACGCAAACCATTGCGCGTTCACCTTTCAGTTCCTTCAGTACGGCTAAAGAGCCTTTTCCGTGATATAAATCTCTCGGAAGTGTAAAACGTGCCATAATAAATTCCTCCTATATGTTTTATGATTTCCAAGATGTCACAAAATATACTGTCATTTAAATTATAACCTCTGAAGGGTTATTTTTCAATAGAATTTGCAGAGTTTACTTTTCCGCATACCTCTGTGTGTGTTGCAGCCACGTCAGCAAAACCTGATATGTTACATTTTTCTGCAATACAAAATGCTGAAAAATATTTTTCTTCAAGGGGGATCCACTTTTGCTTAAACATTTCAAGCATTTCTATTCCGTTTCTCTTTTCAATTCTTTTAAGCTGTGTTTCCCTGTCAATCGTCATAAAAACTGTACTGTCGTAATATTTAAAAAGCCGCGGATGACAGGAATACGAGCCTTCAATAATATTTATCGCCTTTTTAGGTACCGCAACAGGCTCTGAAAGAGTACCCGTACTGCAGTCAAAGGGTCTGTAACTAAATTCCCTTTCCTGACAGAGCGGCACTAAAACCTCGCTCTCAAGTCTTTCATAGTCAATATTCCCGCCAGCTTCAGCATACCTTTCTTCTGTCCTTTGCTCCGGCCTTAAAAAGAAGTGGTCTGCATGGATTATATTGCAGTCAAGCGACTCTTTAAGCTTTGCGGCAAGGGTTGTTTTTCCCGATGCGCATCTGCCGTCTATTGCAATAATGATATGTGATTTTATGGCAAGAAGCCTGTTTATTTCAGCAATAATTCTGTCTGTCATCTTCACATTCTCCATAGCAAAATTTACTATTTACATTCTATTATAAAAGACAGATGGTGTCAAGCACTCACATTATTTTTTAAGCACCCGCACAGCATTTATAACGGCTATAATTGCCACTCCCACATCGGCAAATACCGCTTCCCACATACCTGCAACACCCAGTGCGCCAAGCAACAAAAATATTCCCTTTACACCAAGGGCAAAAACAATATTCTGCACCACTATTTTTCTTGTTGCCCTTGCAATTTTAATACCCTGTGCAAGCTTTGATATTTCATCGGTCATTATAACCACATCCGCCGCTTCAATCGCCGCATCCGAACCAACACCGCCCATGGCGACACCAATATCTGCCCGTGCAAGCACAGGTGCATCGTTTATACCGTCACCCACAAAGGCAATTTTACTGAGTGCGCGCTTTTCACCTTCAGTTTTTTCGAGCATTTTTACCTTGTCATCAGGCAAAAGCTGTGCGTAAAATTCATCTATACAAAGCTCATCTGCCACTTGCTTTGCGCTTTGCTCATTATCACCTGTAAGCATAACAGTCTTTTCTATGCCCAACGCCTTAAGCTCGCGAATTGCCGTTTTACTGTCCTCTTTTATTTTATCACCGATTATTATGCACCCTGCATACTTCCCGTCTACCGCCACATAAACACGGCTTTGTGCCGCCGTTACCCTGTCGCAGCTTATTCCGTACCTTTCCATAAGTCTGCGGTTCCCGGCAAGTATTTGTCTGCCTGCTACTGTCACACTTATTCCCTGTCCTGCCGTTTCCCTGTATTGGTCTATCAGGTTAGGGTTTATTTGCCTGCCGTATGCCTCCACAATGGATTTAGCTATGGGATGTGCAGAATAGCTCTCGGCATATGCGGCATATTCAATCAACTCCCCGCTTTCAAAGCCGGTTGCACATTTTGTATCCACAACATAAAATTCGCCTTTTGTAAGTGTGCCCGTCTTGTCAAAAATAACAGTTTTTACCTTTGAGAGAGCCTCAAGGTAATTGCCACCCTTTACGAATATACCCTTTTTTGATGCAGCACCTATACCGCCAAAAAAGGCAAGAGGAATTGATATTACAAGAGCACAGGGGCAGGAAACAACAAGGAAAACCAGTCCCCTTCTTACCCATTCGCTCCATTGGCAATTCAGCAGCAGAGGAGGAATAACTGCAAGCAGTAACGCCATAATTACCACCGCAGGCGTGTAATAACGCGCAAAGGATGTAACAAAGCTTTCTGTGGGCGCTTTTTTCGCCGCCGCATTTTCCACCATATCAAGTATTTTTGCAGCAGTAGATTCCCCAAAGGGTTTTGTAACCTCTGCATAAATTACACCGCTACGGTTTATGCTGCCCGACAGTATGCTGTCACCGCACTGCACATCCACAGGCATCGCCTCTCCCGTAAGCGCTTTTGTATCCACCGAGGATGTACCCGAAATAACAATACCATCAAGGGGGACTCTCTCCCCGGGTTTTATAATAATCTGCTCGCCCACACAAACCTTGTCAGGGCTTACTCTTTGCTCCTTTCCGTCCTTTATAAGGGTTGCATAGTCGGGGCGGATATCCATAAGGGATGCAATAGATTTACGCGAACGATTTACCGCCATATCCTGAAAAAACTCTCCTACCTGATAAAAGAGCATCACTGCAACCGCTTCGTGGCACTCACCTATAAAAAATGCCCCTGCCGATGATATGCTCATAAGAAGGTTTTCGTCAAACACCTGACCTCTGAAAATGTTTTTTATGGCCTTAAAAATAATATCTCCGCCCAAAACTATGTACGCAGCGATAAACAATGTCATCACAAAGTATTGCGGCGCAAAGGCTAAAATATCTGTTAAAATGCCGGCAGCGTAAATAAGTGCACCTGTCACAAGACGCACAATCATTTTTGCATTAACGGTTTGTTCTGTCTTTACCTTTGTTTCTTCTGTCACATTTACATCGGGCTCGTGTTTTTTTACTATATCAGCTATATTCTGCAATATATCCCCTTCATGGCTGTCCGCAATATTTATGCACAGTGTCTGCTTTATAAGATTTATTTCTGCCTTGCAGACCCCTTCAAGCTCTGCCGCTTCCCTTTCTATTTTTGCCGCACAGTTGGGACAGTTTAATCCCTCCAGTATAAATGTTTTATCCAAAACGCCACTCCCCTTTTTGATTAGTTGTTCAACCATTCAACTAAAGCTTTAAAAAATATGGCGGGTTGCCGCCATATTAAATTTTATTCGTGCAAGTGGTCAAAGCCTATGTCTATAATGTATTTTACATGGTCATCTGCAAGTGAGTAGTATATAACCTGTGCCTCCCTGCGACACTTTACAAGGTTAGCAAGTCGCAACGCCTTAAGCTGGTGCGAAACCGCAGATTTTGTAAGACCAAGCAGCGCCGCCAGATCACACACACACATTTCATTTTGCAAAAGCGCGTGCAAAATTTTTATGCGTGTGCCGTCACCAAACAGCTTGAAAAGATTTGAAATACGGGTATACTCCTCTTCGGGCAGTATTTTATCCTTTGTATCATCTACTATATCCTGATGAATTACATCACAATCGCAAAATGCTTGTTTTGACATTTCGGCACCTCATTAGTTGAATAGTTGTTCAATTACAAAATAAGTATACTATTTATTGCAGAGTTTGTCAACACTTATTTCAATCTTTTCGGCAGCTGCAAAGCAGTCAACACTGCTGCATACCGCATACTTATACCCGTCATCAAAATCATATTCTCTGAAAAAGTATTTATTTTGGTTTATATTATGGCAGACCTGCGCTCTGTCACCGATTACATCCACCCTGAATTTGTCAAGGGGCAGCTTCATTCCCAGACCCAGTACCTTAATAAAGCTTTCCTTTAAGGTCCACAGCCTGAAAAACATATTCTGCTTTGCCTCTTTCCCCTGCTCTGCCATAATAGCATCATATTCCGATTTGTAAAAGCAGCGACGGGCAATGTCAAGGTTAATGTCCTTTATTCGTTCAACATCGCACCCCACCTCTGCAGTACCTATTGCGCACATTACCCTCTCTCCCGAGTGAGACAGATTAAAATACACACCCTCATTTTCAAAATAAGGCTTGCCGTTTTCACCGCATTTTATTTTAAAGTCAGTTATCCCAAATTGCCCTGCTGCATACATAAGCAGATATTCTGCCGCCAATGACTGATTTTTGTCCTTGCGGAACAATAGCTTGTCTACCTTGTCCCTGCGCTCCCTGGAAACTGCCGTGTAAATTTTATCATATAGTGCATCGTTGTTCAGTTTGTCGGCGTCTGCCGCATATATATGTATCCTATTCATTGTTTTCACTGTAATCTCCGACAAACAGCTTGCACTGCTTACAAATGTGAGTAGGAACAGCCGAAATGCCGACTTTTGATATAACACCTACTTGCTCCGAATCTTTTTTCCATTCTCCAAGACCCAAAGGAATCAGTTTGTTAACCCACATAATTCCGTGCATATCATCTCCCTGAAGGTATCCCTTTTGCATTTCTCCTCCACACCTCGGACATTTCATAGTTACTCACCCCTTTTTTTATATTTTAGCATACTTTTCAGTAAAAGTAAACCTTCACCTCTTTTTATAAAGTACAAGCTCGGGGTTTTCACCATTTTCTTCGTATGTGCATATAAGAATAAAATCCATATTACATGCAATACCAAAACATCTGTCCCCGCCGAACTCACATTCCAGCTGATTACCGAGATATGTTGCACCATCGTCCAGAAATTTTACCTTTTGTCCGTTCGGAAGTCTGTATTCAAGATTAATATACCCTCCCACAAGTGCATTGAGCTTTGTAACCTTTGGCATTCCCTCAATATTTAATGCGTTAATTTCTGCAATCAGGCTCTCTTTAAACTCTTCAAATGCTCCGTCACCGCCAAGCTCTTCATACTTTTTCCAGTAATTCAGTTTGGGTAAACTCTCCCGTAAATAAGCACGAACATCTTCTTCGGAATATTCTGCATTTGCCATATTTTTAGCACAAACATCTATAAGGTCATCCAAATTGTGGTACATATATTCTCCGTCTGCATAACACCATTTGCAGTACTCTTCATTAAAGAATCCGTCTGTTTCCTTACTAATATTATCATCCTCCAAAGGCATACCGCAGCACTGGCATATAAGCTGTCTGGGTGAACCTAAAAGCGTGTTTATTGAAACATCAAACAATTTTGAAAGCAGCTTAAGCGTATCGGTATTGGGAGTTGTTTCACCGTTTTCCCAACGGGATACCGCCTGACGGGTAACAAAAATTTTATCCGCAAGTTCATCCTGCGACATCCCCCGTTTTGTTCTGAGCTTATATATAATATCTTTTGTTTCCATTATTTTATCACCTCGAATATATTGTATCACAAGTACCTTTTACAGGCAAGCAACAGGTTGTTGCTATATACAAAAATCCCGCAGAATAAACTGCGGGATTTGAATAAACAATTGACTAACGTTTTGAGAACTGGGGAGCACGACGAGCTGCTTTGAGTCCGTACTTCTTTCTTTCCTTCATTCTCGGGTCACGTGTGAGGTAACCAGCCTTCTTCAGGTCGCCTCTGTTTTCAGCATCTGCTTCCAGAAGAGCTCTGGAGATACCGTGACGGATAGCACCGGCCTGACCGGTAACACCACCACCTGTAACTGAACAGATAACGTCAAACTTGTTTGTCAGCTTTAACAGTTCCAGGGGCTGACGAACGATAGTCTTAAGTGTTTCGAGACCGAAATAATCATCAATGTCTCTGTTGTTTATTGTTATTTTGCCCTGTCCGGGAATAAGACGAACACGGGCGATTGATTTTTTTCTTCTTCCTGTTCCGTAGAAGTATGTTTTTTCAACAGCCATTTATGTTTCCTCCTTACTTTGTTTCCCAAACTTCGGGCTTCTGTGCTGCCTGTTTGTGTTCTGCACCCTTATATGTGCGCAGTCTTGTGAGAGCTGCACGACCAAGTGTAGTATCGGGAATCATACCCTTTACTGCTAAAGTCATAGCCAGATCGGAATTCTTTTCCATCATAGCCTTTGCAGAAGTCTCTTTGAGTCCGCCTACCCAACCGCTGTGTCTGTAGTACATTTTCTTTTCAAGCTTTTTGCCTGTAAGAATTGCCTGATCACAATTTACAACGATTACATGATCACCACAGTCTACATGGGGTGTAAATGTAGGCTTATGTTTTCCACGGAGAAGAGTAGCTACTGTTGTTGCTACACGTCCGAGGGGCTTGCCGGCTGCATCTACAATATACCATTTTCTGTCTATGTCAGCTGATTTTGCCATATAACTTTTCATAACCGTATACCTCCATTCTTAATCAACGCATATTATTTTAGTACATTTGATAAGTTTTGTCAAGCATTTTTTTCAAATTTTTAATTTATCACCTTACATCTCTCTTATTATCTTGTTTTCTCGCTCATACTCTCTCATACTCGCGTGCTATTTTAAAAAAGTACAAAACAAGGTTGTGTATTTGCCTCTTTTCTCATTATAACAGTAACTGCACAGGCAAGTACCTGTGCAGCCCTTAACAAAAACCCCCGAAGCCGAAGCTTCGGGGGTCTTATTAACCTTTAAGGTTCTTTCTTCAGTTCAATTTAAAACTCGCCAAGTTCGATTGTGTAGATAACAGCATCGATAGCTGTTTCGTCATACATATGAACGTACAGCCAGTTAGCATCCTTACCGCTTCTGTCTTCAGCAGTTACGTCGGAAGCACTTGCGAGACCGAAGGAAGGTGTAGCTCTGTTAAGGTTTACGCTGTAAACGTTAGCCTTGGACAGGGAGATGGAAGCTGTTTCGCCTGTGAGGTCAGCAACTTCTTCACCGCCGAGACCGTTTGTCAGAGTGATGCGGCCATTCTTCTTATCAGCTACGAAACCGAATACATCTGTTGTGTATTCATCAGCGTCGAAGCTTGCATAGAATGCATCAGCATCGCCAGCGATGATGGACTGAATGTCTTCCATATCTACGATTGTGTAGATCTTTTCGATAGCACCTGCTGCATCCTGGCTGATGATGATGATATCGCCAGCTGCTACTGCGCCGCCTTCAAGAGCTTCGCCGTCAGCGTTAACGTATGTTACGCCGTCTTCAGATGTTTCACCGGAAACTTCTTCGCCACCCTGGAGACCATAGATCTTCTGGATTCTTGTTCCAGCTGCATTTGTTGTAGCTGTAACTCTTGTAACGAGGATGATGTTGGACATCATGTTGATACCGGATTCTGCACCGTAAACAACGATTACTGCGGGAGCATCATCGTTATCATAAACGTCGATGTCATATTCGTTACCATCCTGGAACATAGCTGCTGCGCTAACCAGTTTGATTTCATCTTCGTCTGCGGGAGCAGCATCTTTAGCGGGAACGCTGTAAACCAGTGTATCTTCGCCGAGGTATACGCTACCAACTTTGCCGCTCTTTTCGCTGTAAACTGCATCTTCTCTGCTGTAATCCAGTGTGAAAATGCTGTCATCGTTTCTAGCATCGCCTGCTACGTAGATTCTGTTAATAGCACCAGCACTATTTACATCGTACTGGAAGAGACCGTAGTTAACATCTACAGAGTAACCTGTGCCAACCTTGTTGATTTCGATGATACCGAGATCAGAAGGTTTGGATGTAGATGTGGGGATAGTTGTTACCAGTTCGCCTTCGCCATCTGTGTAAACTGTAACCTTCTTAGCAAGGTCAAGAGTTTTCCATGTGCCGTCAGCTGCCAGGAACTTAATCTGAGCTGCTGCGCCGCCGATACCGCTTTCAACTGCTGCTGCGTATGCATAAGCATATTTGTCAGCTGCAACTGTAGCTGTTGTATCCTTAGCAACGATTCTGTTGTCAATGTTCAGGTAGAAAGTACCTTCGTCGCCAACGTTGATTGTGAGGTCTTCGCCAGCTACTTTGTATTCAGAACCTGCGATTGTGTAAACAGCTTCGCCGTTTGCATCTGTACGTTCTTCGTCAACGGAACCTTCGATAACAGTCTTGGAAATGTAAACCATTACGATAGGAGCGTTTTCGATGATTGTGAGTGTATCGCCAACTTCGATATCTTCGAAGGAAGCTGCAGAACCGTCAGCGTTGAAGAAGGATGTGATTGTTTCTTCGTCGTCGATGTCGATTTCAGAAATTCTGCCTTCTTTTGTTTCAACTCTGTTCTTAGCTGTGTCGATAGAATCAACAACGTAGTTTGCTGTGTAAGCATAAACCAGGATGTAGTCGTATTCATCATCGTTGTTGTTGTCGATGAATGTTACGCTACCGGGTTCGGGAGTTTCAAGCCAATCTTCAACATCGCCTGCTCTACCGTTGTAGAGTTCGCTGTAATCGTCAGCGATTTCGATCTTTGTTGTGGACTTGTCGGATTCTTTAGCAAAGTATTCAACCTTGGAAACTACTGCATCGCCGTCTTCGTCTTCAGCAACTGTAGCGTCTTCAACTGCGGAGTAGTCAAGAGTGATTACGTTGTTCTTGCCGGACTTAGCAGCGATAGCAACGATTGTGTCGTCACCTGTTGCTTCGTCTTCCTGAACGTAAGCTACTACGGACATACCGTAGAGGGAAGCAGCGTCAACGTCCTTGCCTTCTACAAATGTATCTGTATCAGAAAGCTTTTCGTTGTTAACGTGTGAGTATTTGATTGTGATAGACTTATCTTCTACATTTGTGCCCTTTGTGAGGTATGTTGCTGTAACGATACCTTCGTATTTGTCAACGTTGAGGCAGTCTGTGAGGAGAGTTTTGTCTACTACTTCGTATTCAGGTTCGCCAACCTTGAAACCAGTCTGTTCCATGAGGTTAACATCGAGAGCGTTGAATACGAGACGTGCAACTGTGCTTCTCTTAGCGGGTTCGCCATTGGAGCCAGCAGCACCCTTAGCAATACCTTCCTGGGAAGCTATTACAAGGTAACCTGTGGGGTAGCCACCGTTGTTTTCAGCCTTGGGTGTGTAACCCAGAGCAGCAACGATCATCTTTGTAACCTGTTCGTAAGTTACAGGATCTTCGGGGCCGAATGTGCCATCGCCGTAACCAGCAATGATACCCTTCTGAGTAGCGAGGTTAATGTAACCTGTTGCCCAGTGATTAGCATCAACGTCATTAAACTGAGTTGCGCCCTTTGCGCCTGCTGCAGCATCTTCAAGACCGAGAGCTCTAACTACAACTGTAGCAACCTCTGCTCTTGTGATTGTGTCATCAGGACGGAAATTGCCGTTGTCATCACCATACATGATTCCGAGGGAATCAAGGATAGTAACAGCTTCAGCGTAGGATGCGCTGTCATCTACATCGGGAAATACAGAAGCCGATACAGACAGACCGAGCATCATCGTAAATACGATTACGAATGCCAGAACTTTTTTGAGATTTTTCATGTTCTCAAATCCTCCTTAAAAAATATATTTTGAAAGAGATGTGGAAGATATGCACCTGCCGCATCTCTTTCATATGCGACCGTGCCCGAAAAATAGATATGGCATATTCTATTTCTCGTCTGCACTGATTATAACATTGGATTTTTCACTCGTCAATGATGTTTTTGCACTTGTAACATAATTGTAAAATAGCTATCACAATTATGCCACAAACCGCATAAAATGTGCTTGAGGTGATGTATATGTGCAGACATAGACAAGATATTGTAGCATGTCTTGACGAAATAGAGGCATATCTTTGCGGTATAAAATCGGACAGAAAATGCACTTGCAAACAATCTTCGTCCGAATGCCGCTTTGACTTTGGGTGGCGTTTTTGCGCCGCGTGGGAAAACCTTAAAATCAGAATGTGTGGTCGTCGCCGCAGATAACAGCGCCGCCCAGGAGGGTATCCCCTCTGTAAAATGCCGCAGTCTGTCCCGGAGTTATTGCGCGGCAGGGGCTTTCAAACAACACCTCTGCCCCGCCTTCCTTTAATATAACACGCGCCTTTACAGGCGGTGCGGCATAGCGGACCTTAACCTCCGCAAACCCGCTGTTTAAAAATGAGTCGGACAGAATGTTTATATCTCGCACCATCATTCTGTCAGAAAACTCTTCGCCCTTTTCTCCTATTATAACTGTGTTGTCGCGGGCGTTTATTCCTGTAACAAACATAGGCTTTGAAAAAGCACCCAGGCCCTTGCGCTGACCTATGGTATATCTGTGTATACCGGTATGCCTTCCCATAACCTTTCCTTCCTTATTTATTATATTACCTTCAGACGGTACGGTTCCTGTAAATCTTTCTACAAATCCGGCATAGTCGTTGTCGGGTATAAAGCATATTTCCTGACTGTCCGCCTTTTTTGCTACCGATAATCCTGCCTCGGCTGTAATTGCACGTATTTCTTCCTTATTGTAATCGCCCAGAGGAAACAGTATTTTTGAAAGACTTTCTTTAGGAAGACGACAAAGCACATAGCTCTGGTCTTTTTTTATGTCCGCACCCTTTTTTATAACAAACTCACCCTTTTCCTGTGCAATGCGTGCGTAATGACCGGTTGCAATATATTCATATCCCATTTGCTCTGCCATATTAAGCAGCATACGAAACTTAACGCATTTGTTACAGCTTATGCAGGGGTTGGGTGTTTCGCCTCTTATATAACTTTGTGCAAACTCACTTTGCACCTCTTTTTCAAAAAGCTCCTGTCCGTCAAGCACAATGTGTTCTATACCAAGCGCCTCTGCCACCTCTGCGGCATCCTCACCGTCACATTTGCCCCACAGCTTAAGCGTAACACCAAAAACGTCATAACCTTTATTTTTAAGTATAAGTGCAGTAGCGGCACTGTCAACCCCGCCACTCATTCCTACAAGCACACGGCTCATACAAAATTCCTCCGGTATTTTTTCTTTCTTTATATAGTAACATAAAAACACACAAAAAGTCAAATTAACACTTTATTTTATCAAAGCTTTATGTTATAATAGCCTTAATATACTATTAGGAGGTAAAACTTGTGAAAATTTTAGTTGTAGGTGGCGGCGGCAGAGAGCACGCAATCGTGTGGAAGCTTAGCCAGAGCCCCAAAAAACCTCAGATATTCTGTGCCCCCGGTAATGCAGGTATTGCCCAGCTTGCAACCTGTGTTCCCATAAAGGCAACCGACCTGGACGGCATTTGTGATTATATTAAAAAGGAAAGCTTTGACCTTGTTGTTGTAGCTCCCGACGATCCATTGGTTATGGGTCTTGTTGACAGAGTGGAGGCAATGGGTGTCCGCGCATTTGGTCCCAGAGCCTGTGCCGCAATAATCGAAGGCAGCAAGGTGTTCTCCAAGGACCTTATGAAAAAATACTCCATTCCCACAGCAGGATACGAAGTATTTGAAAATTCTGCCGATGCTATTGACTATGTATCCCGCGGTACATTCCCTGCAGTTATCAAGGCAGAAGGTCTTGCTCTCGGCAAGGGCGTTATCATTGCCGAAAATCTTGAGGATGCCAAAGCGGCTATTGTAGATATAATGGAAAACAAAAAATTCGGCAGTGCCGGTGCAAGAGTTGTAGTTGAAGACTTTTTAACCGGACCCGAAATTTCTGTTCTTGCATTTACCGACGGTAAAACACTCATCCCCATGTGCAGCGCACAGGACCACAAGCGCGCACTTGATGGCGATAAGGGTCTCAACACAGGTGGCATGGGTGCCTTCTCCCCCTCACCTGTTTATACAGATGAAATTGCAAAGGAATGTACTGAAAATATTTTCATTCCCACAATGAAGGCAATGAACGCAGAGGGCAGAACCTTTAAAGGTGTTCTTTACTTTGGACTTATGTCCACACCGAACGGTGTTAAAGTTATTGAATACAATGCCCGTTTCGGTGACCCTGAAACACAGGCTGTTCTTCCCCGCCTTAAAACCGACCTGCTCGAAATATTCGAGGCAGTTATCGACGAACGTCTTGACGAGATGAATATTGAATGGTATGACCAGGCGGCTGTATGTATTATTGCCGCTTCGGGCGGATATCCCGAAAGCTATGAAAAAGGCTACCCAATTTCGGGCATTGAAAATGCAGGTCTTGTATTCCATAGCGGAACTGCCGAGAAGGACGGTCAGTTTGTTACAAACGGCGGCAGAGTTTTAGGTGTTACCGCAATGGGCGATACAATGAGTGACGCTATCGACAAGGCATACGAAAACATTAAGGAAATACATTTTGATAAAATGCACTACAGAACAGATATAGGTCGTAAATAACGGAATGTAAAAATAGTTCGGATCGCAAAAAGGCAATTAAACACGGACATCCATTTTCAAATAAAAATAATTACAAAAATTAATAGGCTTTACTATCAGAAGAACAAACCCGAATCGGGTTTGTTTCTTTTTATTCTCTTTTTGCTATAAACGAACAATTTTTCCTATTCCTCAAAAAAATCAAAATCAATGTTCCAATTCCTTTACAAACAAACTTCATTATGTTATAATTATCTAAATATGTATAATTATCGAAAGGCGGATTGCAGCTATGGGTTTTATTGCAGACAGAGTCAGTGAGCTTCAGGGCTCTGCTATAAGAGAAACATTTAAATTACTCGCCAAGCCGGATATTATTTCCTTTGCCGGTGGTGCACCTGCACCCGAGCTTTTCCCCGGCGCCGAGCTTTCTGAAATATCACAAAAAATACTTACAGATAATGCTGCTGTTGCACTTCAGTACGGCGTAAGTGAGGGATATACCCCTCTGCGTGAATATGTGCGCTCACGCATGCAGAATAATATGCACAAGGGTGATGATTTAATTATCACAGCCGGCGGTCAACAGGCAATTGACCTGTGCGCAAAATCACTTGTAAACGAGGGTGACGTGGTTATTGCTGAAATACCCAGCTTTATAGGCGGACTCAATTCCTTCCGTTCCTATAATGCTCGCCTTGTAGGTGTTCCTCTTGAAAGTGACGGTATGGACCTTGATAAGCTTGAAGAAATTCTTAAAAAGGAAAAGGTAAAGCTTGTTTATACCATTACCACCTTCCAGAACCCCTCGGGTATTACCATGAGCGAACAAAAGAGAAAACGTCTGCTTGCCCTTGCAGAGCAGTATGACTTTTATATTTTAGAGGATAACCCCTACTGCGAACTGAGATTTAAAGGTGCAGACATTCCTGCAATCAAGTCCTTTGATACAGAGGGCAGAGTAATTTATGCAGGCTCCTTCTCCAAAACCCTTTCGGCAGGGTTGCGTCTTGGTTGGGCGATTGCCCGGGAAGATATTTTAGAAAAAATGATAATATGTAAACAGGTGTCCGATGTTCATACAGCGGTACTCAACCAGATGATTGCCTATGATTTTGTAAGCAAATATCCCTTTGACGAGCATATAAATAAAAGCCGTAAGCTGTACGGTGAAAAATGCGCACTTATGCTTTCGTGTATGGATAAATATTTCCCCGACTTTTGTTCTTTCACAAGACCCGAGGGCGGTATTTTCCTCTGGTGTACTCTCCCCGAGCATTTTGACACAGGCAAGCTGTTAAAGGTTTGTATTGAAAATAAGGTGGCATTTGTACCGGGTACCTCCTGTGCAATTGACCCCACAAAACCGTCACACGAATTCAGACTTAATTATTCCCTGCCCTCAAACGAAAAAATTGAAAAGGGAATACAGATTTTAGCTGATGTAATTAAAAACTATAAATAGGAGACTAAATAAATGAGCGATAAAAAAATAATTTTCAGCGGCATACAGCCCTCCGGCTGTATAACTCTTGGTAACTATATAGGAGCACTTAAAAACTGGGTTAATCTGCAGCAGGATTTTAACTGCCTGTTTTCAGTAGTGGATATGCACTCCATTACAGTTCGTCAGGACCCTGCAGAGCTTCGTCAGAGATGTATGCAGTTTCTCTGCCAGTATATAGCCTGCGGAATTAACCCCGAAGAAAATATTCTTTTCTTCCAGTCACACGTTCCTCAGCACGCAGAGCTTTCGTGGATTTTAAACTGCTACACATACATGGGTGAGCTTTCAAGAATGACACAGTTTAAGGATAAATCCGCAAAGCACGAGGACAATATAAATGCGGGTCTGTTCACATATCCCGTACTTATGGCGGCAGACATTCTGCTTTATAAAACCGACCTTGTTCCCGTAGGCGTTGACCAGAAGCAGCACCTTGAGCTTGCAAGGGATATTGCAATCCGCTTCAACCACATATACGGTGATACCTTCACAGTTCCCGAAGGATATATTCCCCCTGTTGGCGCAAGAGTTATGAGCCTGCAGGAGCCCACCTCCAAAATGAGCAAGAGTGACCCCAACCCCAACGGTTATATATGGATACTCGACCCTCCCGAGGTTATAATGAAAAAATTAAAACGTGCCGTTACCGACTCGGACGGTGTTATAGAATACAGAGAAGGCAAAGACGGTATCAACAATCTGCTTTCTATCTACGGTGCGGTTACAGGCGTAACACCCCAGCAGGCTGCAGAAGAATTTGCAGGTCTTGGCTACGGTGTGCTTAAAGAAAGAGTTGGCGAAGCGGTATGTGAAGAGCTTCGTCCCATCCGCGAAAAATACGATGACCTTATCAAAAACCGTGATTATATTGAACAGGTTTATAAAACAGGTGCAGAAAGAGCTGCCCGCCTTGCATCACGTACACTTTCAAAGGTGCATAGAAAAATAGGTTTTGTAAACAGATAACAGGAGAAAGATATGGAGAGTTTATATTTGTTACTTGCTTTTGTTCTTTCCTTTGCGGTTGCCTTTGCGGCAACTCCGCTTGTTAAGGTCTTTGCCGTTAAAATCGGTGCCGTTGACAAGCCTTCGGAAAGACGCATACACAAAAAGCCTACCCCCCGTCTCGGCGGTCTGGCAATTTTCTACGGATTTGTTATATCCATACTCTGTTTTTGCGACATAAACGCCGATGTTCAGGGTATGATTTTCGGCAGTCTTGTCATAGTTGTGCTGGGTATTGTGGACGATGCAAAGCAGCTCACCGCAAAGGTAAAGCTTCCCTTCCAGATACTTGCGGCACTTATTCTGTGCATTTTCGGTGCAAGAATAGATGTACTTACAGTTCCGCAGTTTATCTCTCCCGAGGGGGTTATAAATCTGGGCTGGTGGTCATATCCGCTCACAGTTTTGTGGGTTGTTGGTGTTACCAATGCAGTTAACCTTATTGACGGTATGGACGGACTTGCCGCAGGTGTAAGCTCAATTGCGTCAATGTCCCTCTTTTGCATATCCCTTATACTGGGCGACCCTGTGGTAGCGGTCATAACAGCCGCACTGGCAGGTGCCTGCTTTGGCTTTCTGCCCTATAACTTTAACCCTGCAAAAATATTTATGGGCGACACAGGCGCAACCTTTTTAGGCTTTATCCTGGCATCTGTTTCGGTTATCGGTCTTTTCAAAAGCTATGCAGTTATAAGCTTTGCAGTACCCTTCCTCGTATTGGGTCTGCCTATATTTGATACAGGCTTTACCATTATCCGCAGAATTATTTCAAGAAGACCCATAATGCAGCCTGACAGAGAGCATTTGCACCACCGCCTTCTGGATATGGGCTTTTCACAAAAGCAGTCGGTTGCAATTTTATATCTCATAAGCACAGTTTTAGGCATATGTGCAATTGTGCTTATAAGCAGCGGTGCTATAAGAGCGCTTGTACTCATTGCAATGATTATTATATTCCTCGTGTTTGCATCCCGGTTTATGGGCATCCGCGAGCACGAAAAGACAACAGAAGAATTAAATACTGAAACTCATGGAGAGGAGAAGGTTGATAATAATGAAGAACATTAAAGTAATGACCGTTTTCGGCACAAGACCCGAGGCTATTAAAATGGCTCCCCTGGTGCTTGAGCTGGAAAAGACAGAAGGAATTGAATCTATAGTATGTGTTACCGCACAGCACCGTCAGATGCT
>JAZNUH010000088.1:0-34522 GCA_045592225.1 Clostridia bacterium
GGTGCTGGCTCTGGTATTTTTGCTTATAAAGATAAACGGCATTGAAGCTGACGGCAAGGCGGCTCTGTTTGATATGTCTATTTTGAAAAAGATATTCAAAATAGCACTTCCGTCAATAATTCAGCAGTCTGTTGTATCGGTGGGAATGCTTTTTGTACAGACAGTTGTAAATCTTTTTGGTTCATCGGTTGTCGCAGGCTACACAGCGGCATGTAAAATAGACTCTATTGCCATAGTACCTATGCTTGCAGTGGGTAATGCTATGTCAACCTTCACCGCGCAGAACATTGGTGCAAAGCAGCCTGAACGTGTAAAAAGCGGGTACAAGGCATCACTTTGTATGGTTGGTGTTATGGGCGCAGCTATAGCATTTATCATGCTGTTTTTCGGTGAGGCTTGTGTGGGAATGTTTATGGACAGCGAGAACAGTAAAGCGGCAATTGCTGCCGGTGTGGATTACATAAATGTTACCGCCTGCTTCTACCTTGTATTTGGCTTTATGAACGTAACCAACGGAATTTTACGCGGTGCAGGTGCTATAGTAGCCTTTGTACTGTCAAGTGTGGGCAGCCTGGGTGTAAGAGTATTAATTGCTTTTGGTCTTGCTGCTACCTTGAATGAATATGCAGTATGGATTGCCGCACCAATAGGCTGGGCACTTTCATTTATATTTGCATTCAGCTATTATCTTACAGGTAAATGGAAACAAAAATCATTGATTTAAATTTGGAAGGGAAAAATAATGTACACAGATTTTGCCGCGGTTTATGACCGACTTATGACAGATGTGGACTATTCAAGGTGGGCAGACTACTATGAAAGCATCTTTGAAAAATTTAATCTTTCGCCTTCGCTTGTACTGGATATAGGGTGCGGAAGCGGCTCGCTTACAACCCTGCTTGCAGAGCGCGGCTATGACATGATAGGACTTGACAGCTCGGAGGATATGCTGCGTATAGCCAAGGAGAAAAACAGGGACATACTGTATATCAATATGGATGCGGCTGATTTTGAGCTTTACGGCACAGTAGATGCGGTGGTAAGCTCTCTTGACCTTTTAAACTATGTTGATGATACAGACCGTTTTTTTGCTCTTATAAACAACTATTTAAACTATGGCGGAATTTTTGTTTTTGATATAAGCACTCCATACAAGCTTGAAAATGTGCTTGGCAGCAATACCTTCGTATATGATGAGGATGATATATTCTACACCTGGGATAATTCCTTTGATGGTAAATACTGTGAAATGATTTTAAATATATTTGTCCGTGAGGGTAACAAATATAAGAGAATAGACGAATACCAGACACAAAGGGCTATAACACCCGATGAAATAATTGCATCGGCACAAAAGGCGGGACTGGAAATACTGGGAGTGTATGATGAATTTACCTTTGATGCTCCGCGGAAAGACAGTGAAAGAATATTTTTTGCCGTAAGGAGGAAAATGCAGTGAATGTTGCAGTAATAGGCGGCGGACCTGCAGGTATTATGGCGGCAGGAACGGCGGCACAGGCTGGGGCAAAGGTGTATTTGTTTGATAAAAACAAACGTATAGGAAAAAAACTGCGCATCACAGGAAAGGGCAGATGCAATATAACAAACGCCTGTGAAAGCAGTGAGCTTATTAATAATGTACCACGCGGCGGCAGATTTTTATACAGTGCCTTCAGTCAGTTTTCAAACTTTGACCTGATTGATTTTATGGAGAGCATAGGCGTTGCCACAAAGGTGGAAAGAGGAAACCGTGTTTTTCCTCAAAGTGACAGTGCTGTTACCGTTATAGATGCGTTGGGTAAGTACCTTAAAGAGTCAGGTGTGACCTTTATAGGTGCGGAAGTAAAGGATGTTATAACCGATGAAAACGGTGTTAAGGGTATAACTCTTGCCGATGGCAGAAACGTCAGAGCAGATGCGGTTATAATAGCAACAGGAGGACTCAGCTATCCCCAGACGGGTTCTACGGGAGACGGATACAAAATGGCGAAGAAGGCAGGGCATAAAATAACACCCCTTGAACCATCACTTGTACCTCTTGTGTGTGCAGAGGAGTGGGCTGGTAAGCTTACCGGAGTTTCTCTCCGTAATGTTGCACTTAAAATTACTGACATGTCAGGCAAAAAGGTGTACGAGGATTTTGGCGAAATGCTGTTTACCCACTTTGGTATTTCAGGTCCCATTGTACTGAGTGCGTCGTCGCATATGTCGGCAAAGGAGCAGTACAAGGCATATATTGACTTAAAGCCTGCACTTACCCCGGAGCAGCTTGACAAACGCCTGATACGCGACTTTGAAAAATACGCAAAAAAGGATTTTATAAATTCTCTTGACGATTTACTGCCCAAAAGACTAATAGAAACGGTAGCACAGCTTTCGGATATAGAGTTTCACAAAAAAACTGGTGAGCTGACAAAAATACAAAGACAAAACTTTGCGACATTGCTTAAGGGCTTGCCCCTTACAGTAACCGGCTTTCGTCCCATAAACGAGGCTATAATCACCTCGGGCGGAGTAAGTATTAAAGAAATAAACCCAAAAACTATGGAAAGTAAAATAGTAAAAAATCTGTATTTTGCAGGTGAAATTATAGATGCAGATGCCTATACAGGCGGATTTAATCTTCAGATAGCCTTTTCAACCGGTTATCTGGCAGGAAAAGGAGTAGTGGAAAATGGAGTATGGTAGCAAGGAAGTATCGGTTTGTGCAATCAAGTTTGCACTTACACCCGACAGAGAAAGTGAAAAACAGCTCAAAGCGGAATTTGCCGCACATGGTGTAAAAACTGCGGCAGTAGATTTTGGCGGCGAATTTATCACTTCGGTAAACAAGATTATTGAGAGAGCGGTTGTGGCGGCACGCAGAGAAGGACTTATAGAAGAACACCACAGCGAGGAGGGTGCGGTTGCCGGTGCGGCAAGAGAGGCACTTTCCCAGATTATGACCAAGGCGCTTGGACTTAACGTAGGCGGCAAAATCGGAATTGCGCGCTATGGTGAGCACGTGAGCGTGTGCATATTTTTCGGCATAGGTCTTTTGCATTTAAATGAAATGGCAATAGGACTTGGCCACAGAGCGGTGTAGGAGGAAGAAAAATGAAAGTAGCTATTGACGGTCCTGCAGGTGCAGGTAAAAGCACAATTTCAAAAAAGGCGGCGGCGGAGCTTGGTTTTATATACATAGACACAGGCGCTATGTACCGTGCAGTTGCACTTTTTATGTTAAGACGCGGTATTGACACAAAAAACGATGAAAAGGGTATAGAAGGTCTGCTTTCACAGGTGGATATAGATATATGCCACGTTGACGGTGAGCAAAGGGTATTTTTATGCGGTGAAGATGTATCCGACCTTATACGCACTCCCGAGGTTTCGGTAGGTGCATCAAATGTTGCGGTTTTCCCTGCGGTACGCGCAAAGCTTACCCAGCTGCAGAGAGGACTTGCAGAAAAATACAATGTAATTATGGACGGCAGGGATATAGGCACCTGTGTTCTGCCTGATGCAGAGGTTAAAATTTTCCTTACAGCCAGCGTTGATGCACGCGCCAAGAGAAGACATAAGGAGCTTCTTGAAAAGGGAATGGAGAGCAATTTTGAGGATGTAAAGAGGGATATGGAGTACAGGGACAAAAATGACAGTGAAAGAGAATGTGCCCCCCTTCGTGCAGCAGAGGACAGCATAACAGTTGACACCACAGAATATAATCTTGAAGAGTCCATTGAACTGGTTCTCTCACAAATAAGAAAAAGGATGTAACCGATATGCTTTATAATATAATCGTTAAAATTGTATACGCATTTACAAGAATAATCTTCGGTCTTAAACACGAGGGTTTTGAGCATGTACCCAGCGAGGGCGGAGTAATAATATGTCCGAATCACAAATCATTCTGGGATCCTGTTGTGGTAACCATTCTGCTTAAAAGGCATCCTGTTTTTATGGCAAAGGAAGAGCTTTTTCGCTTTCCGCCTTTGGGTTGGCTGCTGCGAAAATTTCATGCCTACCCCATAAAAAGAGGGATGGCAGACTTGTCGTCTATAAAAACTTTTGTAAGAACGTTAAAGGAAGGCAATCTGGTTATGATATTCCCCGAAGGCACACGAGTAAGAAAGGGCAAGGAGTCAAAGGGACATAACGGTGCTGTGAGAATAGCACTTATGAGTGATGCACAAATTGTACCTGTGGGTATAAAGGGCAATTTTAAGTGGTTCCGTCCCATAAAAGTTTCTGCGGGCGTGCCCTTTGATTTGTCTGCTTACCGTGGCAGACGTGCAACAGAAGAGGAAGTAACCGGAATTACAAACGAGATTATGCGTGAAATATACACGCTGGCGGGTGAATAATATATGGAGATTATACTTGCAAAAACAGCCGGGTTTTGCTTTGGGGTAAATCGTGCGGTTAAAATTGCCGAGGAGCTGTCCGGCGGCAAAAATGTGTATACCCTGGGACCGCTTATTCACAACAAGGATGAGGTAGACAGGCTCGAGGCTATGGGTGTAGGTGTTTACACCAGTGTAAACCAGGCAAAAAAAGGCGATACAGTAATAATACGAAGCCACGGTATAGCAAAGGCAGAAGAGGATGTTTTAAGAGAAAAAGAAGTCAATATTGTGGATGCAACCTGCCCCTTTGTTAAAAAAATTCATAATATTGTGGCAGAGTATTATAATAAAGGATATAAGATTTTAATTGCAGGTGACCCTGCACATCCCGAAGTTATAGGTATAAACGGCTGGTGCGAAGGAAAAGCGGTTATTTTATCAAAAATCGACGAAATCCCCGATAAAATAAGGGGTTTAGAGCATATTTGTGTGGTTGCACAGACCACTTCCGACAGATTTTTTTGGGAAAAAGTTATAAATATCGTAAAAAACTATTGCAAAGACATAGCATTTTTTGATACAATATGCGGAGCGACCAATGAGAGACAGAGCGAAGCAGATAAACTTTCCGCCAAATGCGACGCTATGATTGTAATAGGCGGTAAGAACAGCTCTAACACAACCAAGCTTGCAAAGATATGTGAAAGAAACTGTAACAGGGTTTTTCACATTGAAAATGCAGACGAGTTAAAGAATGATTTCCGGAGAGGAGACAGGGTTGGAGTGACTGCGGGCGCATCTGCTCCCGATTGGATAATTAAGGAGGTTTTAAACACGATGGAAGAATTTTCAAAAGGCACAGAACTTAGTTTTGAGGAGGAACTGAAAAATTCACTTGTAACTTTAAATACAGGAGATATTGTCAAGGGTACAGTTATCGGTATTACCCCGACAGAGGTTTATGTAGACCTGGGCTACAAGTCCGACGGCGTTATGAGTGTATCTGAAATCACAGATTCACCTGACGAAAAGGTTGAAGACATCATCAAAGTTGGTAGTGAAATCGAAGCATACGTTTACAGAGTAAGCGATGTTGACGGTATTGTTGGTCTTTCTATGAAGCGTCTCAAGGCTATGAAGGGCTGGACAAAAATGCAGGAAGCATTTGAAAACAAACAGGATATTACAGGTAAAATCATTGAAACAGTTAACGGTGGCGTTATTGCTACAGCTGACGGCGTAAGAGTATTTATCCCTGCTTCACAGGCAAATGACAGATACTTAAGCGATTTATCCGTTCTTATCGGTAAAACTGTTCCTATCAGAATCCGCGACGTTAACGTTATGCGTAAAAAGGTTATCGGTTCTGTTAAGGACATTCTCGTAGAAGAAAAAGAAAAGAAGAGCCAGGAATTCTGGGCAAAGATTGATGCAGGTCAGACAGAGTTTGACGGTACAGTTAAAACTCTTACAAACTTCGGTGCATTTGTTGATATCGGCGGCGTTGACGGCCTTATCCACATTTCCGAACTGTCCTGGAAGCACATCAAACATCCTTCCGAAGTACTTAAGGAAGGCGACAGCGTAAAGGTTACTCTGCTTGATGCTAACCGCGAAACAGGTAAGATTTCTCTCGGCTACAGAAAAGCTGAAGACAATCCCTGGGTTATCGCTGAAAAGACATTCAAGACAGGCGATGTTGTTACAGTTAAGGTTGTTCGTCTTGTACCCTTTGGTGCATTCGTTGAAATGATTCCCGGAATTGACGGTCTTATCCATATTTCACAGATTGCTAACAAGAGAATTGGCAAGCCCGCTGACGAACTGTCAATCGGACAGGAAGTTGAAGCTAAAATCATGGAAATGGATCTCGAGAACAAGAAGATTGCTCTCAGCATCCGCGCACTTCTCCCTGTAGAAGAAGCTCCTGCTGCTGAAGAAGCTCCCGCAGAAGCACCTGCAGAAGAAGCTGCTGCTGAAGAAACAGCTGAATAATAAAAAGCATTAGAAAAGTGCATCCGAACGGATGCACTTTTTTGTGTGTCTAGGCTTGCACTATTTTTTAACCGCTTTATCAAGCACCATTACCAGCGGAGGAATAATTACAATCTGTAGTATAATACCGGGTATTGCATTTGTAACCGCACCGGCTATAAATGTACCGAAGGTAAAGGCATTTCCAACTACGCCCATGCATATTGCCGTAGCAATGCCCCATATAATTCTGCCGATAAGCATTGACAGGATAAGAGAGCAGTAAATATACCCTTTCTTTTTGGGAAATGCACGATGCAGTATTCCGGATACAACACCGTATGCCGCAAGCTCAAACGCCATACAAAGCGCCGTCGGGAACATGGGAGGCATACCAAGGACCGCAGAACGGAGCAGGGGGGAGATTAGCCCCACAGCCAATCCGTATGGCCAGCCACATATAAAGCCGCATAAAAGCACAGGGATGTGCATAGGGCAAAGCATTGCACCTATCTGTGGTATTTGCCCTGTAAAAAAGGGAAGTATGTAAGCGATGGCAATAAATATTGCCGAGTAAACAAGCTTGTGGAGTTTTGTGTTTTTCATAGTTTTAATCCTTTCAAAAAAATAAGGTGTTGTTTTTTCTGCGGAAAAAACAACACCTTCATAGTGTCATAAATAAAAGTTTGCCGTTTTGGATAATATGAACTTCTGTTCATTACGTTGTTCTTCAGAACAACATAGGAATTATAACATATATTACAGTAAAATGCAATAGCTTACATCAGTTTTTCAAGCTTTGTTATTACATCGCCTATAAGCGCTGACATACTGCAGTCAGCAACGCCGGCTACAAGGTTCTGGCATTTGTTTACAGGCAGTAAAATACGTACCGCATCTGCCTGACCTATGGCAACAGCCATTTTGGGTGTAATTTCACCAAACAGGGAATCGGCAATAACAATACCCACAGGGCCTATAATAACATCCGCCTTGCGGCATGCAACGAGAATGGGATTTTCGCCTGTAGCACCGTTTTTTGCACCTGCCTTAATCATTGCGGCTGTGGCCGTGGCATTTGTGCCTACAGCGGTTATTTTTGCGTTTTCAAAACGGGGGAGAATGGCTTTTATAATCTGTGCACCAAGCTGACCGCCCTGACCGTCTACAATAAGTATGTTCATTTTTTAGCTCCTATAAATGAATAAAAGGAATGTAAAAATTTGGTTTTTACATTCCCTTATTTTGCTATTTTATAACTCTTACTGCCAGTACTCCGTCAACTGCCTTTATTTTTTCTTTTATATCATCGGGCAGGTCGTGGGATGTATCAATAATTGTGTAAGCATATTCCTTTTTATTTTTGTTAACCATATTGTCAACGTTAATTCCTTCATTTGCGAGGAGAGAGAGGAACTGGCTGAGCATATTGGGAATGTTCTTATGAGCAATTGTTATGCGGTAGTCAGCTTCTCTGGGCATTTCGCAATGGGGGTAGTTAACAGAGTTAACAATGTTACCGTTTTCAAGGTAATCGATAAGCTGTTTGGAAGCCATTACAGCACAGTTATCTTCCGATTCGGGTGTGGAAGCACCAAGGTGAGGAATGGGAATAACATTCTTCATGGAAAGAACTTCGTCGCCGGGGAAGTCTGTTACATATGCGGCAACCTTGCCTGATTCAAGTGCATCACCGATAGAAACATTGTCAACAAGACCGCCACGTGCAAAGTTGAGTATTCTTACGCCGTCTTTCATACGGGCGATGGATTCTGCATTTACAAGACCTGTTGTATCGGGAGTTAAGGGTACGTGGATTGTAACATAATCAGCCGCTGCAAAAGCTTCGTTAATATCGTTTACAAGCTTAACGTGACGGTTAAGGCTTAAAGCCGATTTAACAGAGATGAAGGGGTCGTAGCCTACAACCTCCATACCAAGATGGTATGCGCAGTTTGCAACCATAACGCCGATAGCACCAAGACCTATAACGGCAAGAGTTTTGCCAAGTATTTCGGGGCCTGCATAGTTGGACTTGCCTTTTTCAACAAGCTTTGCAACCTCTGCACCCTGACCTTCAAGAGTTTTAGCCCATGCAATACCGTCAACAACCTTTCTGGATGCCAGCAGAAGACCTGTGATAACAAGCTCTTTAACTGCGTTTGCGTTAGCACCGGGAGTATTGAAAACAACAATACCCTTTTCTGCGCACTTGTCAATGGGAATGTTGTTAACACCTGCACCTGCACGTGCTACTGCAAGCAGTGATTCGGGCAGTTCCATTTCGTGCATGGAAAAGCTGCGGAGAATAATAGCATCGGGATTTTCTATTTCTGTGCCTACTGTGTAGTTATCAGCCGAAAAGTGCTGAAGACCGCACTGGGCAATTTTATTGAGAGTTTTTATATTATACATAATTTTCTCCAATCTGAATTATTTGTTTTCTGCTTCAAACTTTTTCATAAATTCTACAAGAGCCTTTACGCCTTCTGTGGGCATAGCATTGTAAATGCTTGCACGCATACCGCCAACAGAGCGGTGACCCTTCAGGTTTTTAAAGCCTGCAGCGTCTGCTTCCTTGCAGAACTTTTTGTCAAGCTCTTCGTTACCTGTTACAAATGTAACGTTCATCATTGAACGGCTGTCCTTGTCGGCACAGGGCTTAAACAGCTCGGAAGAATCGAGGTAGTCATACAAAACGGCTGCCTTTTCTTCGTTAATCTTTTTCATAGCTTTAAGTCCGCCAAGACCCAGTATCCACTTGTAAACAAGGCCTGCAACATAAATTGCGTAGCAGGGGGGAGTGTTGTACATGGAATCGTTATCAGCCATTACCTGATAGTTGAGCATTGTGGGTGTTTCGGGACGAGCATTGCCCAAAAGGTCTTCTCTAATAATAACAACTGTAAGACCTGCGGGAGCCATGTTCTTCTGTGCGCCTGCATATATAACGCCGAACTTTGTAACGTCAACAGGTTCGGAAATAATGCAGGAGGACATATCAGCAACCAGAACCTTGTCGCCAACATTGGGAACTTCGGGGTACTTTGTACCAAAGATTGTGTTGTTGTAGCAAACGTGAACATAGTCAGCATCAGCACTTACCATGTCAGGTGTGATTTTGGGAATGTAAGCAAAGGTTCTGTCCTTGGAGCTTGCGATACATGTAGCTTCGCCAAACTTCTGTGCTTCTTCATAAGCCTTTTTGGAGAACTGACCCGAAACAACATAGTCAGCCTTGCCTGTCTTCATAAGGTTTAAGGGAATAGCTGCAAACTGTGTGGAAGCACCACCCTGAAGGAAAAGCACCTTATAGTTATCGGGAATGCTCATAAGTGTACGGAGATCTTTTTCAGCTTCCTTGATGATTGCATCATAAACTGCGGAGCGATGGCTCATCTCCATAACGGACATTCCGCTGCCGTTATAATCTGTCATTTCAGCGGCACATTTCTCAAGTACATCAAGGGGTAACATGGAAGGACCTGCCGAAAAATTATATACTCTACTCATATTATCAAATCCTTTCGATATTTATAATTGAATATTTTATATTATTGTGGGAGTTTTGTCAATATCTTCTTTATAATTAAAGGGTAAAAAAACAAAGGTATTATACAAAAATTCTATTCACAAACAAAGTGGGGTGTGATATAATGATTTCAAGCAAAGCTTGAAATCAATGAATTGCCTTCGTCATGAATTGAAATCTGCGATTTCATGAATTGAGCCATATGGCTCAATTCATAGAGCGAAGCGAGAATTCATGGCAATAGCCAATTGACGGCGTCGTTTCTATCACCTGATTTTATAATAAGTAAAACCTGAAAAGAAGGGGAGATATTTATGAAAAGAAATTTTAAAGCAGTATGTATTTTGGTTAGCATTATTATGATTTTATCCGTGTTGCCGGTATGTGCATCGGCATCTTTTTCGGATATGGCGGGCCACAGTGGTGCGGAGGTGATAAACCGCTGGCATAAGGCGGGGCTTGTTTCAGGTTATCCCGACGGAACCTTTAAACCCGATGCAAATATTACCCGCGCTGAATTTTCAAAAATAATTACAGATTTGTTTGTGCTTACAGGTGACGGTGCAGAGTTTGCCGATGTATCTGCAGATGCGTGGTATTATACATATGTGCAGAGCGCGGCAGATTACATTCCCTGCTGTACACCCGATAATGAGGGCAACTGCGACAGGCTGTTCGCGCCTGAGCAGGCTCTTGATATGGCACAGGCCGTTGAGGTTCTTTCATCGCTTACAAAGGTGCCCGGGGATTTGGCATATACAGATGGTGCGGCAACAAGAGCAGGTCTTATTACTACAATAGACGAAATTTTCGGCGGTGAACAGGGTTTTATGTACAGGCTATCTGTTATTGATTCCGAAACCGCAGAGGCAGACGAAATACTGCCTTTGACAGTACTTACAAAGGATTCTGATATGGCTACATGGAATGATGCAGGACAGGTGCTGCTGCTTTCCTGGCATTCATACCCCGAAAGCTATATTCCCGGTGAACAGTTTACCTGCAAGTACGGCGAAATGTGGACATTTACAGACAAAGAGGTGCTTGCCTGGTATGACAAAAACGCCGAGGGAGTAACAGATTGGGAACTCCGTTTTGAACAGGCTTTGGGTTTGCCGGCAACAGACAGCAAAACACACGTATCCGCATTCTGGGTGGATATGGACGAAATCATCCGTCCCGCATACCAGACAGATGCCACAAAACAGTTGACAGCCGACGTGCTTGACGGCTCTGCTTTGGGAGAACATAAAGAATGGTTTGACGGCAATGCAGAATACTCATACGTAACATCCGCATATCCCTGGACAAGACTTGGTTATACATACGACTGGGCAGAGGGTGAGAATGAGTTTGGTCTTACCGAATTTATAATTCTTGCAAATTCTGTTATAGATGTAGAATGGACAAAAAGCTTTGACGAGTTTATAGCGTGGATGGCTGAAAACTAACATTTTTGGAGGACAACATGGTTTCGCATAATTACAAAAAAACAAAATTATCCTGTTATTTTTCGTACCTATCAGCGGCGCCGGTTTTTGCCCTGCCGCCTATGTTGTTTATAACCTTTCACGATATGTACGGTATATCGTACAGCTTACTTGGTACACTTATACTTACAAACTTTTGTACACAGCTGAGCATTGACCTTATATTTTCGTTTTTTGCAAGACATTTTAACATTAAAAAGACAGTTGTGCTGATGCCGATACTGACGGCTCTGGGACTTTTGATATATTCGGTTACTCCCTGGCTTTTTAAGGGATATGAGTTTTTGGGTCTGCTTTTGGGTACGCTGATATTTTCGGTTGCGGGTGGACTTGGCGAAGTGCTTATAAGCCCTATTGTTGCGGCAATCCCTTCGGAAAATCCTGAAAAGGATATGAGCCTGCTCCACTCGCTTTATGCCTGGGGAGTGGTAATTGTTGTTGTACTGAGCACAGTTTTCTTTAACCTGTTCGGCACACAAAACTGGATGTATCTTACCGCATTTTATGCCGTGTTTTCTGTAATGGCAGGATGCATGTTTGCAACATCACCCATTCCGACCATGAGCTTTGGTGAAAAGCAGGCGGGCAGTGGGGCAAAGCGGAGTGTGGGAATTGCTCTTTGCGGTCTGTGCATTTTCATAGGCGGTGCGACGGAAAATGTTATGACAAACTGGGTTTCGAGCTACCTTGAAACTGTAATAGGCATTTCAAAAACAATAGGTGATATACTGGGTATGGCACTTTTTGCCCTGCTTTTGGGTCTTGGCAGAACTGTTTATGCCAAAAGAGGTGGGAATATTTCAAATATTCTGCTTATCTGTATGGCGGGTTCTGTAGTGTGCTATATTACCGCAGGATTATGTCCAAACGGAATTATTGTGCTTACAGCTTGTACCGCAACCGGCCTTTGCACATCCATGCTTTGGCCGGGAACACTTATTTTGCTTGAAGAAAAAATGCCTAATCCCGGCGTTGCGGCATATGCCCTTATGGCGGCAGGGGGAGACCTCGGCTCCTCGGTTGCGCCCCAGCTTATGGGCATTATATCGGACAGGGTGGCGCTTAGCAGCTTTGGTATAAATATGGCGCAGAGCATAGGCGTTACAGCCGAGCAGATTGGTATGAAAATGGGTATGCTTGTAACAGCACTGTTCCCCATAGCGGGTGTGTGCTTGCTTTTATATATGAAAAAATATTTTGCTAAAATAAAGGAGTGATTCATAGGTGAAAAAGCTTTGTGTATCTGTATTGGCAGTGGTATTACTTTTTTCGGTATTGCCGGTTTTGGGCTCGGCTCAGCCTGTATCGCCGGTATTTCACGAGGTGTACCAATTTGAGGATAACGGCGAAATAAAAGAGACAGGCTACTACTATAACGACATGTATTTTCCCTTTGATGATACTCTTAAATGGGCGCAGGGATTTTGTTACCGCGTGTTTGATGAAGAACAAAAAATTGCAGGTATAATCGGCTATGACAGCGCAGTGATAAACGGTGACGAGCTTGTTATTCCGGCAGAAATTGACGGCTATAAAATAGATGGCTTCAGCCACGGGGTTTTTATGGAGTCGGGTTTTAAGCGCTGTGATTTATCCGCTTTTCCAAACCTTTCGCAGATAATGTTTTCAAGGTCTGAAATCCGGGAGGTTATATTGTCGGCGGACACAAAGGTAATACCTGTGCAGTGCTTTGCCGGAACAAAGCTTGCAAAAATAGATTTACCCGATAGCCTGACAGAAATAAAGTTTCGTGCATTTGAGGACGGCATATTTGAACAGCTTACCATACCGCAAAATGTAGAAGTTATTGGAGCACAGGCGTTTGAAGGGTGCGATAATCTTAAAGAAATAGAGTTTAAAAATGGGTTACTCACTGCAATAGGCGCAGGCAGCGATGCATCACAGTGGTGCTTTATGACAAAAAGCCTTGAAAAGCTTACACTTCCTGAAAGTATTACCGATATAGGCGATTTTGAATTTATGGAAAGCTCGGTTGGCAGACATTGGTATGTGCCTGTAAAATACCCGGACGGATTGACTGTATACGGGCAGGCAGGCTCTTATGCAGAGGCATGGGCAGCAGAAAAAGGTCTTGCCTTTGAGAGTATAACAGAGAACACAGACCCCGTTTTAAAATATACAGAGGATGACACTTACCGCATAGACCAAAGAATAGATACAAGCTATGGCACGGTTTTATATTTAACAAGGGTGGGTATGCCCCATGGACCAAACCCCGGACTTAAGCTTATAAGACCCGATGGTGAGGAACTTGATTTATCAGGTCCTGTACCGTATGAAACAGTGCACTACAAAAAGCCGGAGCATGAAAATATTGTGCTTTCGGAGGATGGACGTGAGCTTACCTTTTCGGTATCCTTTGATAAACGCCTTGTTTACACTCCAGGCAGTATACCGCAGGTGTTTCACGATGCGGGGGTATATTATTTTAAAACAGACCTTGAAAGCGGAATAACAATAGAAACACGGTTTGAACCTAAAGACACAATGGGCGAGGATGCAATATCTGCATGGGCAAAGCCGGAGGTTGAACGGGCAATAGAGCTTGGAATTGTGCCTGTTTCTTTCCGCGAAAACTATAAGAGAAACATAACCCGCAGTGAATTTGCAAAGCTTGGCATATACTTTTTATCGGTACAGTACGGCTACGGCGGCGAGGGGATGATACAAACATGGTCACCACAGGGAGACGGGGACAAACTGTACCCGGCACAGTTTATGAATGCATACTGCTCTGTACGTACAGACAGAAACGGCAATAAGTTTAAGGACGCAAACAGCGGCGAAGACTATATTTACCATAACACCAATGTGGAAAACACTCTTGCCGATACACCCTTTACCGATGTGGACCAAAACAACATAAAACATAACAGCGATTTTGTAAAAAGAGCTTATCATATGGGAATTGTAAACGGGGTAAGTGAAACCGCCTTTAATCCCGAAGGTGACATAACAAGGCAGGAAGCGGCGGCAATGCTTATGCGTATTTACAAAAACTATGCGCAGTATGACAGCGCGGGCAGTGGGTTTGAGTTTTCGGATGACGGCGAGATAGCTGACTGGGCAAAAGAGGACGTATACGCCATAAACCGGCTTGGAATAATGCAGGGCGTAGGAGAGGGTATGTTTGCACCGCTGGAAAATTACACAATAGAGCAGGCGATAACAACCTTCAGAAGACTGTATGATATGGCACCTGTAAGCAGAAAGAATAAAAATATTACTCCGCTACTCGATTATAAATTTGAAAGCGAACAGTACTTTCACAGGGAGGGAGGCTCATATTTCCACGAAACACAGAGAGAGGAATATGAGGATTTTATAGCAGTTTACGGATACTGGACAATGCGGCACACAACCTCGACCTACGAAACTCTTACCGTATTTAACAGGCACGGCGGTATACTTTGCGATCGCTCGGGAGTAGCAGAGTGGGATGTGAGTGAGGACGAAAAAACCTTAACGGTGGTAAGCTATATTGGCGACACATTCCACATGTATAACAGGCTTTGCGGTACCGAAAAGGTGTATGATAAGGGACATTATAAATGGGTTTATGACATACAAAAGGGTGAAATGGTTGATTTTGAAAGAGTTTCATAAGATAAAACATGGAGGTATATATGAAAAAAATTACGGCGATATTTTGTGTAATAATTATGCTTATGGGTATGGTAATGCCCGTTTGTGCAAGTGATGACCTGTTTGTGGAGATTGCTCCCGACGGGCCCATAGGAGTACCTTATGATATTACATATTTTTTCTTTACACACAATTCTTTTGAAGTAAGCACACAACAGGAGCTTGTGCGTCTGCTTGACCTTGTATACAGGTCGAAAAAGGATTATGTGGCAGTTTACCCTGCTGATGATATGCTTGAACTGACACAGCAGATGCTTACACAGTTTGCGGGAGAGCACGAGGAGGAATGCTGGTCAAAGGGCAGTGTGAGAAAAAGCGGTAAAGCTCTTATACTGGATATATTCTGGAAGCAGTTTGAATATAAGCTTGTTCCTGTGATAAACAATGCAAAAGAATTATACGAAGCGGTACAGGAGAGCAAAACCCACCCCACATACGATAAGGTGTATCGTGTAAGTGAGGACTATTTAAGCTACAATACATACCTTGACAGTAGACTTGAAACAATTGCTGACGACGTACAGGAAAAGTATGGCGAGGATATTTCGACATATCTGCTTCATAGTACAACACAGTTTATAGACAGCCATGATGTACATTATATTTTTATAAGTGTGGGTGTTGCAAGCCACTATGAGTATGATGAACAGCAAAAAGAGGCGGCACAACTCGGGCGTTATTATGATATTTTAGAAAACAGTGTACATATTCCCATTACTGATGACATGACAGACCTTGAAAAAATTGCGATTTTGCAGGCGAGTGTGGGAAATGTAATACGCATGTACGAAAGAACAAATGCACCGCTCATGGAGGTTACATATTCGGTGGGAGTTGGTCAATGTATGCACCACGCATATGTGTTCCAATATTTTTGTAATTTATACGGCATCGAATGTGAATATGTTGGCGGTGATGTTACCTGGGATGACGAGGGACACGCATGGAATGCAGTGAAATGTGACGGAAACTGGTATATGTTTGACCCTCAGTGGATGACGCGGAGCGATTCAAGAGACCTTGATGTAAAACATCTCGGAGTAACACTCTATGACGCAGAAAAGATGAGGGAAGAAGGATATATATGGTACGAGAGCAGATTTCCTGCATGCACAGCAGAGCCTATAGTCAAAAAGGGTGAAGAATATTTCAAAGATGCCATTTTTCCTGAAGGGACAAAAAAATACGAGATGATAGAGGCGTATAATGCAAAAGACCCTATCGGCGGAGCACAACCGCTGATATATTATGATATATACTTCCATGCGGCAACAGGCACCATATACGCTATTGACTGCACACTGTTCAGTGACACCTTTAAAAAGGACGAAAACGGGATGTGGCAGGTAAAGGAAACGGTGCTTGAAATTCCCGCGGAGATAGACGGAGTAAAGGTTAAAAGAATAGCCGGAGACCTGTCCGACTACAAATCGATGAGAAATATATTTTACGAGCGCGGTTTTTGCGGCTTCTATGACAAGGTTATAATTCCTGATGGCATTACATTAGATGATTTTGCGCTCAGTGGAATAAGCACAGAGCTTGCCATTATAGGCGACAATGTAACTGCGGGTTACTCATCCTTGCCTAATTTCCGAAATGATGGCGGTGTTGAAGCAGGTGAGAACTTTATTTACAAGGGAGAATATGCATATTCCGGTGAGGGCAAGCTTTACAAAAAGTCATATGACTACTATGACGAATTTACCGGCAAGGAAATTGTAATGTATCACTCTGATGCCGCAGACCTTAAAAATGATGAGGATTATCCCTTTGTTTATTTCAGCGGTTACGGCTGTAACATAGTCGATTATGAGCCGGTAAAAACCATTACCCTGTGCAAAGAAACGAGGTATATAGACCCGCGGCTTAACAGATTGAACAGAAACTTTGTAGTTGACGACGAAAACCCCTACTATACATCGGTTGACGGAATTTTGTACAACAAGGATATGACAACGCTTGTAAGCGTACCTGTGGGCATTACAAAAATAGAAATACCCGACACGGTAACAGAAATAGGCGAGTATGCTTTTGCCTATTGCAACTCACTTTCAGAAATTGTTATTCCAAAGAGTGTAAAAACAGTCGGCAACCGTGCATTTTTCCGCATATCGGGACTTGAAACCGTGTATTTTGAAGGGGCAGTTCCCGAAGGCTTTGAACCGAAAATGTGTGATGATTTCCGCGTGGTAATGAGAAGCAATGCATCCGAAATGATGGCGGACTATACCATTACGGGTACACAAATCAGCATAGAAAACACACCCGATGCCGGCAGGACAATAATAGTATTTTACGATAAAAACGGTAGAATAATTGAAATAACAATGGGTAGAGAGGCTAAAATGCCTGTCTACGCAGAAAGATTTGAGGCTTTCTGCTGGGACAATAATATGAATCCCCTGAAATACAAGGCAGAAGGAACACTTTAAACCAAAAGGAAGTATATAAAGTGAAAAAACAAAGCAGTTTTAATAATTTAAAATTTTTTGGCAAGTATTACAGGCCATATATAGGTATTGTAATTCTCGATCTTTTATGTGCCTGCCTTACCACTGTGTGCGAGCTGGTGCTGCCTATGATAGTGCGCTATATTACAAACGCGGCACAAAACGGTGTAACTCTGCTTGTAAGCTCTGTGCTTAAAATGGGTGCATTGTATCTCTTTTTAAGACTTGTGGATACTGCGGCCAACTACTATATGGCAAACGCAGGTCATGTAATGGGTGCACGTATTGAAACCGACATGCGCCGCGATATGTTTGACCACTTAATGAAGCTTTCCTTCGGTTATTTTGATAACACCAAGGTAGGACAGATAATGTCGCGCATATCCAACGACCTTTTTGATATTACCGAGTTTGCACATCATTGCCCTGAAGAGCTGTTCATATGCTCTATTAAAATTATAGGCTCATTTATAATTTTGTGCGGAGTAAATGTTCCTCTTACCCTTATAATGTTTGCGCTTTTACCCCTTATGCTTTGTTCGGTTATTTTCTTCCGCAAGGGAATGAAAAACGCCTTTAAAAAACAGCGCGAGCAGATAGGCGAGCTGAACGCACAGGTTGAGGACACTCTTCTGGGAATAAGGGTTGTAAAAAGCTTTGCCAATGAAGAAGGGGAAAGGGAGCGCTTTGAAGAGGGTAACGGACAGTTTTTTGAACGCAAGAAAATATCATATAAATATATGGCTCGTTTTCAGGCAAGCACCCGATTTTTTGACGGAATAATGTATGTTGCCATTATCACCATAGGTACACTGTTTATGATAAAGGGGCACATAGATGCCGCAGACCTTGTGGCATACCTTTTGTATATTCAGACACTTATTACCTCAATACGCAAGCTGGTTGAGTTTACCGAACAGTTCCAGAGAGGTATTACAGGTATTGAACGTTTTACCGAAATAATGAACGAGGTTCCCGAAATCGCTGATTTGCCGGGAGCTATGCCAATAGACAGGGTAGAAGGGGATGTGGAGTTTAAAAACATAACCTTTTCATATTCGGATAATGCAAAAAATGTACTCTCACACATAAACATAACCGCCGAAAAGGGCGAAAACATTGCCATAGTAGGGCCGTCGGGCAGCGGCAAGACAACACTTTGCAATCTCCTGCCAAGATTTTATGAGCTTGGCGACGGTGATATAACCATAGACGGCTGCTCAATAAAGGATATTACCTTAAAATCACTCCGCAATAACATAGGCGTTGTTCAGCAGGATGTGTATCTTTTCGGCGGCAGTGTAAGGGAGAACATCACCTACGGCAGCCACGATGCAACAGATGAACAAATGATTGAAGCGGCAAAAAGTGCAGGCGCTCACGAGTTTATTATGTCATTACCAGATGGGTATGACACCTATGTGGGAGAACGCGGACTTAAGCTTTCGGGTGGGCAAAAACAAAGAATATCCATAGCAAGGCTGTTTCTTAAAAATCCGCCCATTCTTATTCTGGACGAGGCTACCAGCGCACTGGATAATGAGAGTGAGCTTGTTGTTCAAAAATCCCTTGAACGGCTTGCAAAGGGGCGCACTACATTTACTATTGCACACAGGCTTACAACTATACGAAATGCTACAAAGATAATAGTGCTCACCGATGATGGTATAGCCGAAACCGGCTCTCACGCAGAGCTTATGGAAAAGGGCGGAGAGTATGCAAAGCTTTATAGTCTGTACACCTCGCTGTAAATTTATCGGTAGCAGGATTACAGTCTTGACACCGGCAAAAAAATATCATAAGCTATTTAATCAGAAACATACATAATAGGAGAGAAAACATGAACTATATCGAAGAGGTACGAAAATTAAACAGTGACCGCACATACAAGGCGCTTATAAATACATACGGCTGTCAGCAAAACGAAAATGACAGCGAAAAAATTGCAGGACTTTTGCAGGAAATGGGTTACGGCTTTACCGACAGTGAAACCGATGCAGACCTTATAATCTTTAACACCTGCGCTATACGTGAAAATGCCGAGAAAAAGTTTTACGGCTCTCTTGGTGCAATCAAAATTTTAAAGGAAATGCGCCCAAACATGATTATTGCCGTTTCGGGATGTATGACAGGGCAGGAGCACGTTGTAAAACGCATAAAGTCCACATACAAGCAGGTGGATGTTGTGCTTTCGGCAAACAACTACAAAAAACTGCCCGAGCTTATTTACAATGCAAGAGCAAAGCACGACAGATTTTTTGACACCACATACGAGGACAAGGTGCCCGAGGAAGGTATTCCTGTTTTGCGCACCGATAAAATCAAGGCAGGTCTGCCCATTATGTACGGTTGCAACAATTTTTGTGCATACTGTATTGTGCCGTATGTGAGAGGACGTGAAAGAAGCCGCAGTGAAGAGGAAATTTTAAAGGATGCACGAAGGCTTGTGGATGAAGGCTACAAGGAAATAATGCTTTTGGGACAGAATGTTAATTCCTATAACGGCGGCGGTGATAACTTTGCGCGTCTGCTTGAAAAGGTAAGCGATACAGGAATTGAGCGCATACGCTTTATGACGTCCCACCCCAAGGATATAAGCGACAGGGTGCTTGACGTAATGGCAGAGAGGGAAAATATATGTAAATGCCTGCATTTGCCCCTGCAGTCGGGAAGCAATAAAATTCTCAAGGCTATGAACAGAAAATACACAAGAGAAAAATACCTTGAAATTGTGGACAAGGCAAAATCCAAAATGCCGGGTATTGCACTTACAACCGATATTATTGTGGGCTTTCCCGGTGAAACAACAGCAGATTTTGAAGATACACTGGATATTTTGGAGAAAGTAAGATATGATATGATATATTCCTTTATTTTCTCACCCCGCAAGGGTACACCTGCGTATTCAATGGAGGATGTTATAACGGCGGAGGAGAAAAAAGCAAACTTTGACAGAATGCTTGAGGTGCAAAACAGAATTTCTCTCGAAAAGAATTTAGAGCTTCGGGGAAAAACTGTACCTGTTTTGGTTGAGGGTGTAAGCAAAACAAAGGAATGTATGCTGACAGGACGCACCGAGGGCGGTAAAATTGTTAATTTCCCGGGTGATAAATCACTTTCGGGTCAAATTATAAATGTAAAATTAAACGAGGCAAAAACATGGAATTTTGTCGGAGAAAGGATTGATTGATATTACTATTTTTGAACAGGCAAGAGAGCTTGGAGAAGCAATACTCAAAACAGAAGAATACAAGAGATATGCAATGGCTGAAATTGCACAGAGCAGCGATGAAGAGGCTATGGCGCTTGTAAATGCCTACAACGAAAAAAGACGTGAGCTGGGCAAGAGAATAAGCATGGATAACCCCACAAAGGAAGAAATCGAAGAAATAAGAGCAGAGCTTAATGCAGAATTTGACAAGCTGCGCGCAAACGCTGTTGTTAACGAATACATTGAAGCAAACAAGGCATATTCCGAAATGGCTGAACAGATTAACAATATTATCAATATGTATATTTCGGGCGGAGAATCCTCATCATGCAGCGGTTCCTGCTCGGGTTGCAGCGGATGCAGCCACTAAAGAAAGGATATTTTAAATGTCACTACGGCTTATACTTGGCAGACAGGGGAGCGGAAAAACCCATTTTTATATGAATGAGGTGGCAACGCTTTCCTCTGCACCGTGGATAATTGTGCCCGAGCAATACTCCTTTACCGCCGAAAAGCGGCTGACCGAAAAAACAGGAGTTCACGGTCTTGGCGGAGCGGAGATTTTCAGCTTCAAAAGGCTTGCTCACAGACTTTTGTCAACAGGTGAGGGTGCGGCACTGCGCAGGGTAGATGCCTGCGGCAAGGTAATGCTTATCACCAAAATTCTCTATGAAAAAAAGGGTAAGCTTTCTGCCCTTCGCGGTCTTAGTGGCGAAGGGAGTACAGCCCAGGAAACGGCAGAGCTTTTTACAGAGTTTAAGCGATACGGAGTTACTCCCGAAGCACTCTGCGAAATGGCGGAGAAAACCGAGGGCAAGCTTTCGGACAAGCTTTCAGATTTAGCGGTTATTTACGGTGATTATGAAAGACTTATAAAAGAAAAATACATAGACGGAGACGATGATTTGACCCGCCTTTCTTTTGTGTTGCCCGAATATGCAAAAGACAGGGAAATATATATTGACGGCTTTGACGGGTTTACCCCTACAGAGTTTGCCTGCATAGAAAAAATGCTGACAAGTGCAAAAAGGGTAACGGTAATGCTTGATATGGACAGTAGTGATTTATCAAAACCCGAGTTTTATGCAGTGGCAAAAACTGTGCATCGCCTTGAAAATGCGGCGGCAGAGCTGAACGTTAAAATTGAAAGCAGAGTATGTTTGTCATCCGAAAAGGAGCAGGGTCTGCCCGCGGTATTGGCTGACAGGTATTTTAAATACCCCACCGAGGTCTATGAAAATGAAACCGACCTTATAAATATTTTTGCGGCAAAAAATGTTTACAGTGAAATACATGCGGCTGCAAACAAAATTGTGGAGCTGTGCCGTGACAAAGGCTATATGTACCGCGATATTGCAGTTGTAAGCGGTAATGCCGATGTATTTGAAAAGTACATAAAAATTATATTTGATGAGTATAAAATAAAATATTTTCTTGACAGGCGAGTGAATATTCTAAATCATCCTGTAAGTGTTTTTGTTTTATCTGCTCTTGAGGTTATTGCCAAAGGATATACAAGAGAAGCAATTTTCAGGTGGGCAAAATCCGGCTTTGTACGTATTCCGGCAGAGGAGATAGATATACTGGAAAACTATGTTCTTGCAACGGGAATACGCGGTGATATATGGAAAAATGACGAAAAGTGGGATGTGCGTGCATCTCTGTACTGTGCCCAAAGTCATTTTGATAATAGCGAGGAAGAAGAGATTGAGGTTGCTGACAGGGCAAGAAGAAAAATAATTGCTCCTCTTTTAAAGCTTGAAAAAGAACTGAAAGAAGGCAAAACAGCGGCTGAAAAATGTATGGTGGTATATAAGTTTACCGAGGATATGAAGGTTAAAAGACGTATACTGGCTATGGCAAAGCTTTTAAGCAAAACAGGTAATCTTGCAGAAGCCGAAGAATATAAAAGCGTGTATTCGCGCCTTATGGATGCACTTGACGGTGCGGTAGATGCTTTTGGTGACGATAATGTGGGAATAAACAAATTTTACGAAATACTCAAAACAGGGCTTGACGCTTACGATGCCGCTATTGTGCCTGCGGCACTTGACGGTGTAAGCATAGGTCAGGCAAGCAGAGTAAACGGGTATGATGTAAAAGCCTTATTCATAATAGGGGCAAACGATGGCGTGTTCCCTGCGGCACTTTCGGGTGGCGGGATACTGTGCGAGGATGACAGACGTGTACTTTGTCAGCAGGGCATGGAAATAGCGCCGGATATGAGCATAAAATGCACCGAACAGCAGTATCTTATCTATAAAACACTGGCAATGCCGAAGGAAAGACTTTATGTGTCATATTCTGTTGCGGATTTTGACGGCGCGGCACAGCGCCCTTCGCAGGTGCCGGCAAGAATAAAAGAACTTTTCCCAAAGGCAAAATGTGAGGGTGATATTGTAAACCCTGTGCCTGTTAACAGGATAAATTCTCCCGATGTTGCACTTGGCAGAGTAATTGAGCAGCTTGCATCGGGCAAGGGTGAAACAGGCGGACTTTACGGTTGGTTTATGCAAAAGCCCGAGTACAGGGACAGGCTTGAAACTGCGTCCCGTGCTTTACTATACAAAAACACAGGTAAACGCCTTTCAAACGAAGTAACAGACAGACTATGGGGCAAGGAAATACGAATGAGCGTTTCACGTCTTGAACAGTATGCAAGATGCCCGTTTTCATATTTTATTCAGTATACCCTTCGTGCAAAGGAACGCCGTGTGTTAGGACTGAAAAACGCTGATGCAGGCAGTTTTTTACACGATTTTATAGACATTTTCTCCCGCAGACTTGTGCAAAACGGAACATCGTGGCGAGAGGTTGACGACCAATATATTGAAACCGAAACAAAGGAAATTATGGAAGACCTTCAGCAAAAGCTTAACACTTATGCTATAAGCAAATCCAGAAGATACTACTATATTTTTGAACGCCTTACCGATGTGGTTCGCCGCTCTGTAAAAAATATAAGCGAGCACGTTAAAAGAGGCGAGTTTGAACCGGTTGGTTATGAACTATCCTTTGCTGAAAACGGGGATTTCAAGCCACTTTCAATTCCTCTGCCAAACGGAGCTGAAGTAACACTTACAGGCAGAATAGACAGAGTGGATGCAATGACCGGAGAAGAAGGCAGTTTTATAAGAGTAATCGACTATAAGTCAGGCGCAAAGGAGTTTAAGCTGGACGAGGTTTTCTACGGGCTTAATCTTCAGCTTGGTGTATATATGACAGCAATTTGTGATAATAAGAGCGATATGCCGGGACCGGTAAAGCCTGCGGCAATGCTCTATTACCGTTTATATAACCCTGTAATCGACGTAAATAACCCCAATGATATGGCGGAGGTTGTTACCAGCAGACGCAAGAAAATGAAGCTTAACGGACTTATTTTATCCGACCCCGAAATAATAGGTAAAATGGACAAGGGAATAAGCGGAAGCTCCGACTTTTTACCTGTACGTATAAATAAAAACGGTAGTGCCAGTGGTGTGACAGGCGAGCAGTTTAATGTATTGTCCCGCCACATAAAACGCAGAGTAAAGGAGCTGTCTGCCGCACTTTCATCAGGACGGACAGATATTGCGCCGTATATGAAAAATAAGCATACACCCTGTGAATTTTGCGATTATATGAGCATTTGCGGATTTGACACCAAAACTCCGGGATGCAGTTACCGCAGAATAGGCATTACAGATAACGATGAATTATGGCAGAAAATGCGAGGTGAGCAAGATGAAAATTAACTGGACACCCGAGCAGAAGGCGGCAGTGGATGCCCCGGTATCAAATCTGCTGGTAACAGCGGCGGCGGGTTCGGGAAAAACACAGGTGCTCACGGGTCGCATAATAAAGCATATACTTGACGGCGGAGATATAAGCCGCTTGCTTATAGTTACATTCACACGCGCCGCGGCGGCGGAAATGCGTGAGAGAATAACAAAAAGCATTTCGGACGCCCTGCGCGATGACCCGAAGAACACGCACCTTAAAAAACAGATGAGTCTGCTACCGGGCGCCGGCATAACAACAATACACTCTTTCTGCTTGGAGCTTGTAAGAGGTCGTGCTGCAACAGTAGGCATTGACCCCGGCTTTAAAATTACAGACAATGCCGATATGGAATTTATGCGTGAACAGGCGGCGGGCGAGGCAATAGAAAAAATGTATGAGCAGGGCGGAGATTTTATAACCTTCGCCAAAGGCTTTTGCAGTGACAAGGATGACAGCGAGCTTATCGAAATTATTCTTTCTGTATATAAATTTGCCCAGAGTATGCCATACCCTATGGAATGGCTTTTGGATATGCGGGATAAATACATAGCACAGAGCGAGAGAGACTTTGAACAAAGCGAAATCGCAGAGGAAATTATAAAAAATGTAAGAGAACGTATTCAGGGTCTTGTGGAAACGGCACGTGCCGCCGCAGAGGAAAGCAGTCTTCTGGAGCCTGACTATTCGTCCATGTTTACAGCCGATGCTGAAGGGCTTGAAGCCGTTTTAAAGCAGCATGGATGGGATGAAATACGCGAGAAACTGAGTGGGGTTTCGTGGGTGCGTATGCCGGGGTTAAGGGATGTTGACCCCGACTATAAGGAATATGTGAAAAAGACCAGGGAGTCAATAAAGAAAACGGCAGGAGAGCTTGCCGGCGAAATGCCTTTTGCAAAAGAGGAGTGCCGAAGGGTGCTGCAGCATAACAGCAGGTACATTACCTGTATTTGCGAAGCTGTGCATATTTTTGAAGAAGAGTATTCGCGCATTAAGGCAGAAAAAAACATGCTGGACTTAAACGATGTGGAGCATATAGCAATAAAAATTCTTGAGGACAGTCAGACTGCGGCAGAGATAATGGAGCGGTATGACGAAATATACATTGACGAGTACCAGGACAGTAACGACGCACAGGAAATGATATTCTCGAGAATATCGCGTGAGAACGAGGGTAAGCCCAACGTGTTTATGGTGGGTGATTTAAAACAGAGCATTTACGGCTTTCGTATGACAAGCCCCGAGCTGTTCCTTAAAAAGAAAAAGACATATAGCAGTGAAGAGGGTGCGTCGAACAGAAAAATTGCTCTTTCCAAAAACTTTCGCAGCCGGAGCGAGGTAATAGATTTTGTAAATCTTGTTTTTTCAACAATTATGAGCGAGCAGGCAGGCGGCACAAGCTATGACGGGGATGAAGCACTCTACGCCGAGGCAAAGTATCCGCCCGACGAAACGGGATTTTGCAAAGCCGAAATAAATATAATTGACTGTGAAAAAGACGAGGACGAGGAAAGTGTAGATAAAATCGTAGCCGAGGCAAGATTTGTGGCAAAACGTATACAAGAGCTTATGAGCGGCAGTGTATACGATGCAAAGGCAGAAAAAAGCCGTAAAATAAAGTATTCGGACATAGTAATACTTATGCGCTCGCCCAAAAACTACGCCTCCATCTTTGAACAGGAGCTTTTAAATTACGGTATACCTGTATTTGCAGATGTGGGAACAGGATACTATGAAACTACTGAAATAAGAACATTTCTCGCGCTTTTATCCATAATAGATAACCCCTTGTCAGACATACCGCTTTTGGCGGTTATGCGTTCACCTATTTTCGGATTTGATGAGGATGAGCTTGCGCGAATAAGAATGTGCAATAAAAATTCTCTTTTTAAAAAGGCTGTTGACGAGGCGGCAAAAAAAGACGATGGCCTTGGCATAAAATGCAAAAACTTTCTTGCCAAGCTGCGCACATGGAGAAGGCGTGCTACGTATATGCCTGCGGATGAGCTTATATATTACCTGTTTAACGATACGGGATATATGGATTTTGTGGGCGCTTTGCCTTCGGGTGAATCACGCTGTGCCAATCTGCGTCTTTTGTTTGAAAAGGCACGTCGGTTTGAGGAAAGCTCTTTCAGGGGACTTTTCAATTTCCTGATTTTTATGCAAAGACTTCGTGACCATGAGGACATGGGTACAGCCAAACTCATGGGTGAAGGACAGGATGTTGTCCGTATTATGAGCATACACAAAAGCAAGGGACTTGAATTTCCTGTTGTCTTTTTATCGGGTACCGGCAAAGGCTTTAACAAGGAAAATTTAAGATCTCCCGTAATATTGCATAAAGAGCTGGGATTTGGCATTAAATATATTGATGCAGAACTTATGCTTACCTGCCCGTCACCGGACAGAATTGCAGTGAAAATGCGCAAGGCTGACCAGGATATGAGTGAGGAAATAAGAGTTTTGTACGTTGCGCTTACCAGGGCTAAAGAAAAGCTTATAGTAACCGGTGCGGTAGGCTCTGCGGAGAGGGCGGTTATGGACTGGAGCCTCAAAGGAAGATTTATGTCACCGCGAAAGGTTTTATCGGCAAAAAGCACGCTGGAGCTTTTGAGCATCTGCGCAAAATTCGGCGAGGAGAAATGTGTTGATGTTGTCCTGCATACTCCGGAGGACGAGCCGGATGATGTGGAAATAAAAGCACCTGAAATTAAAGAGCAAAAGCCGGATGCTGAACTTATAAAAAGAATGGAATACGCCTATGCACACAGCGGATTATCTTCTATTCCGTCAAAGGTTTCGGTAACTGAGCTTAAAAGACTTAAAAACGAAGAGGATGTTTTCACTCTGCCGCTTTACGCAAAAAGCGAAATGCGCGAGCCGAGATTTTTGGAAAAGGAAAAAATCACAGCGGCGAAGAGGGGAACATACACCCATTTTGTATTACAGACCATAGACATCAAAAAGGCTGCTGATAAAGCCTATGTAGAGGAGTTTATAAACAGGCTTGCTGCAGAAAATATTCTTACAGAGGAAGCGGCAAAAAGTGTTTCGGCAAGTGATGTGGTAAGGTTTGCCGGGTCGGAGCTCGGGCAAAGAATAATAAATGCGGATAAGGTGTACAGGGAAGCGGCGTTTACAATTCCTGTGCCCGCTTCATTTATAACCGGCAGACAAGAGGATTTTGGCGAAAATATTATCTTACAGGGTATTATTGATTGCTTCTTTTTTGAAGGTGATAACATTGTGCTTGTTGATTTTAAAACCGACAGAAATACCTGCGCTGCCGAAATAAAAAAGAAGTACAAAATGCAGATGGATTTATACGCACTTGCCCTCGAAAAAAAATATTTTTCAAAAATTTACGAAAAATTCATTTACTTAATGTCGAATGGTGATATAATAAGAATAGACTAAAAATATTCGAAAGGAATTTTTACTATGAGCAGTAGAAGAACATATAGCCGAAGAACAAGCAGAAAATCGGTAAAAGGAAACAGATTGCTTGCAATTATGGGTACAATACTTGGACTTATACTTGTGTTTTACATATCCTTTGTAATTGCCTGTGCAATTTTTGATAAGGAAGAGGATCCCACACAGGTGCCCGGAGTGGAAGAAACAACGCAGACACCCAAACCTACACCTCCGCCCACAACACCAGAGCCAAGTGAGGAGCCTGAAGAATCCGAAGAGCCTGAAGAAGAGCCCGAGGAAAGCACACCCACGCCCAAGCCGGCGGAAACCAAAAAGGCAACACCTACACCCAAGGCTACTTCTACACCCAAGCCTTCACAGAGCACAAAGCCCAGTTCAACACCCAAGGCAACGGCTACACCAAAGGCAACACAGACACCCAAGCCTACACCTCCTCCTGCAACTCCTACACCCACCCCTGCACCCGAGGTTGATGACAAATATTTGTCGGATGACGGAATTTAAAAGAGGATAAATGGCAGGAAAACGGCAAAAACAGGAGCAAAACAAAGAAAAAGGCAGGGTAATCTCCTTTAATGAGTTTTGAACAAAAAAACAAAATGTGTTAAAATACGAGCGTTGTGCATATTATGTATAACGCTTGTTTATCGGGGTTTGGCGCAGTTTGGTAGCGCACCTGGTTTGGGACCAGGGGGCCACAGGTTCGAATCCTGTAACCCCGACCAGAAAAAAGACATCTTCGGATGTCTTTTTTCAGTTATATTTGCCTTTGGCAAGTTATATTGCTGCGCAGTTATATTCGGCTTATACCGAGTGATATTGTGCTTCGCACAGTTTAATGGCAAATATAATATCACTGAAACCGAAGGTTTCAATATCACTTTTACTCTGTAAAAATATCACTCCAACGAAGTTGGAATATCACTAAAAATAACCTGCATCTATTATGAACGTGAAAGCCAAAAAAATTTGAGAGGATTCGAACACTGCGAAGGCTTGGACCGGTGAAAACAATTAACCCCTCTTTATTTACAAACATCTCTCAGTATGATATAATGTAATAAAACCTATTTATGAAAGGTAACAGATATGAAAAAGTGTAAAATTACTGTTATGAAAATGGCGCGGTATGATGATTTGATAGAAAAATATGAAAACCCTATTGAACACGCTTGTGACATGAAGGTGGGGCAGGTGTTTATTGCAAACGGATGGGAAAAGCCTGACGGTATGTGCGACAGTGCATGGGAGAGTATGTCTGCATTTGTTATGACACTTTCTCACGGCGGCGTAAATTTTTATGACGGATGGATGAAAAACAAAAAATCGGCTATGATTTCGTGTAACGACGGATTCAGACCGGTAAGCTTTTATATAGAAGCACTTGACGAGGATGCTGAATAGGTGTAAACGAAAAGGGAAAGAAAGCCGAAGGGAAGAATTTCATGACCACATTTGAAAAGATATATAAAGTAGTTAAAAGTATTCCAAAAGGCAAAGTTGCAACCTACGGTCAGGTTGCAATGCTTGCGGGTAATCCGCGCTGGGCAAGAGTTGTGGGATATGCTCTGCACGCAAATCCCCAGCCTGGGATAATTCCCTGTCACAGGGTGGTAAACCGCGAGGGTAAGGTTGCACCCGGATTTGCCTTTGGAGGGGAAGATGTTCAAAGGCAGCTGCTTGAAGGTGAGGGCATTGTGTTTGAAGATGACGGCAGAGTGGATTTGAAAAAATACGGCATTCAGCGGAGGGGTACAAAATGAGAACAAGACAGGAAGTAATAGATTTTTGCCTGACGCTTGATGATGCATACGAGGATTACCCCTTCCACGATTTTAACTGGACTGTTATGCGTCACAAGGGCAATCAGAAGATGTTTGCGGCAATCTGCGAGCGTATGGGCAATATCTGGATTAATGTGAAATGCGACCCTAATCTTACATATATGTGGCGCAGCACATTTGAAGCGGTTGTGCCTGCCTACCATATGAACAAATAGCACTGGAACTCAATTATCCTTGACGGAAGCATACCCGAGGACGCCATTAAAAATATGATTTTTGACAGTTTTCAGCTGACTAAACCCAAAAAGCGAGGCAAAAAAGATGCTAAATAGATTTGCAGAGATGATAAAAGAGTGCAATAACATTGTTTTCTTTGGCGGGGCAGGAGTATCCACCGAGAGCGGTGTAAAAGACTATCGCAGTGCAGACGGATTGTATAATACGGTAAAGGAATACGGCGTGCCGCCCGAGGAAATATTAAGTCATAGCTTCTTTTTTCAGAACACGGAAACCTTTTATGATTTTTACAGGAAGTATTTTATTGTTGATGTAGAACCGAACAATGCCCATAAAGCACTTGCAAAGCTTGAAGATATGGGTAAACTGAAGGCGGTTATTACACAGAATATTGACGGATTGCACCAAAGGGCGGGAAGTAAAAATGTAATTGAGCTTCACGGAACGGCGGAGCAGTTTTGTTGTGCCGCTTGCGGAAAAAGCGGTGACAGTGCCGACGTATTAAACAATATAAAAAGCAAAAATATACCCAAATGCCAATGCGGAGGAGTTATGAAGCCTAAGGTTGTGCTTTATGGCGAAAATCTTTATGACGGGGTTGCAGAATCGGCTGTGTATCATATTGAAAGAGCAGATATGCTTATAGTTGGCGGAACATCTCTGGCGGTGTATCCTGCCGCATCCTTTGTGAGGTATTTTTCGGGGAAATATATTGTTATGATAAACAAAACCGAAACTGAGTACGACGGCAAGGCAGATTTGATTATTAGAGAAAATATTGGCGAAGTATTTCAAAATGTAATGGAAAGGGTAAAGGAGTAATTAAAATGACAGTTTATAATGTAACATTCAGTCCTACGGGCGGAACAAAAAAGGTTGCCGACATTCTGGCAGGTGAGCTTGGCGGAAATATAGTGGATGTGGAGCTTTGCGTTCCTGAAAAGAAGCTTAACATTCCTGAACTGACCGAAGATGACATATGCATTATTTCTGTACCGTCTTTTGGCGGCAGAGTGCCACAGATAGCGGCAGACAGAATTGGCAAATTTAAGGCAAACGGAGCAAAGGCGGTGCTTGTATGTGTTTACGGCAACCGTGCATACGAGGACACGCTTACAGAACTTAAGGACACAGCCGAAAAGGCAGGCTTTAAATGCTTTGCGGCTGTTGCGGCACTGGCAGAGCACTCGATTACAAGAGATATTGCAAAAGGCAGACCCGATAGCAGGGATGAAGCGGTTTTGAAGGAGTTTGCCGGTAAAATAAAAGAAAAAATACAGGCAAAGGATTTTAAGCTTTGCACGCAAATTCCCGGGAATGCTACATATAAGGAACGAGGCAAGGTGAAATCTGTTCCCGAAGCAGGTGATACCTGTGTGAAATGCGGAGCCTGTGCAAAAATTTGCCCTGCAGAGGCTATTGACTTTGAAAATCCTAATGTAACCGATGGGGAAAAGTGCGTAACCTGTATGAAATGCATTAAGGTATGCCCCAAAAATGCAAGAGCAATAAACAGTGAGCGCTATGCTGCCATTTTGGAAATGCTGGGCAAAGTTGCCGCAGACAGAAAGGAAAGCCAATTGTATATATAGTATTTTAAAGCTTTGCACAATTTTGCAAAGCTTTTTAAATATATTGATCATAAAAAATATATATGCTATAATGCAAGTAGACACTGTCCGTTTTTACACCCACTGAAACTGATATGCTGATTACAATGAAAGGCATATATGAGTTTTTAGGGAGGTAAAACAATGAAAAAATATCCGATAGGCTTTAACACAAGAATAAAAAAAGATGACGGAAACAAAAGAGGGACAACCACCTGTCAACAAAGAGTTACACCAAGAAAATCGGTTGTTCATGTGTACTTTCCCCACAGAGGAAAGGGATGGTCTTACTACAATGACAGCTTTGATTTGAAGGTTGGCGACTTTGTTTATGTGGAGGGTATGCTTGAAGGTTATCGCGGACAGGTTACCGAGGTTAATTATTCCTTTAAAATTAAACTTTCTGATTACAAGAAGGTTATTGCCGTAATTGACACAAATGTTAAAGGAAACTTTTACCTTGCAGATTCACACGTTGTAAGCTTTGACAGATATGCAATTCCGTTTTCAAAGGTAGTTACCTGGTTTAAGGCTCCTGAAAATCCGGATGACTTTGTAATCGGCGACGACGATGGACAGGTATTTCCACTTGATGATTTGTCAAAGATGAAAATTTCTCACAATACGGCTAAACTCGGGCACGAATATTATATGGAAAACAGGGTTGGCTTTGTTGAGATAGACGGTACACGTGGTCACGCCATTGTAGAAGGTAGTGAAAACTACGAAATCGAATTTGATTACACAGACGGCGAAATCTCAAACCTTAAGTGCTCTTGTTTCTGCAGCGGCGCCTGTAAGCATCAGTTTGCCGCAATGCTCCAACTTAAGGAAACGCTGGAGCTTATAACCGAAAACTATGGGGACGAATATGACGGATACTTTTCGGTAATCAGCAAGGGTGTGTTTATGAGTACGGTTATGAACAAGAAGGTATCAGGGAAAATCAGCCTGGAAGTGTGAAAATATTAATAATAAAAAGGATGTTGTTTTATGAAACTGTCACATCAGAAACTTAAAATGATGTATCTTGCAAAGATACTTATGGAGCAGACCGACGAGGAGCACACATTAACTGTGCCCGAAATGATTGCCGAGCTTGCAAAGCTGGGCATTTCCGCCGAGCGCAAAAGCATTTATGATGACCTTGAATGCCTGCAGCTTTATGGGCTTGATATCTGCTCAAATAAGACACGTACAACCAATTACTATATCGCAAGCCGTGATTTTGAACTGCCCGAACTTAAACTCTTGGTTGACAGTGTTCAGGCATCAAAGTTCATTACCCGAAAAAAGAGTATGGAGCTTATTTCAAAGATTGAAAAGCTCACCAGTCACGAGAATGCTAAAAAGCTTCAACGTCAGGTATTCATCACAAATCGTGTAAAAACATTCAACGAGCAGATTTACTACAATGTTGACAAAATACACGAGGCTATTGCGGCGAACAAGCAAATAAACTTTAAATATTTTAATCTTGATGTGAACAAGAAAAAGGTATACCGCAAGGATGGAGGGCTGTACACCGAATCTCCCGTTGCCCTCACCTGGGATGATGAGAACTATTACCTGATTACATACAAAGAAAAGTATGACAGCTACACTCACTATCGCGTTGACAAAATGGAAGGTATTGAGCTTACAAATGATGACAGGGTACTTTCAGAAACGCCATTTGATTTGTCAATGTATTCAAAGACAATGTTTCATATGTTCAGTGGGGAGGAAACAGATGTTTCTATTCAGTTTGCCAACCAGCTTGTGGGCGTGGTTTTTGACAGATTCGGCACAGATATTCCGATTATAAAAAAGGATGAGGATACATTTATCTGCCGTGTAAAGGTTGCGGTAAGTCCGCACTTTATGTCGTGGATTATGAGCTTTGGCAAACAGGCAAAAATAATTTCACCCGACTGTGTGGTGGAAGAAATGTACAGGCTTGCAAGAGAAGTAATGGAGATTTACGGAGAATAAAAATATAAATTGTTGGAAGAGGAAAACAGCAGGGCTTTATCAGTCGGAGAAATAACACACGGAGGGGGGCGTAATATTGAATAATTCACTACTTGCACATTTATATCCATATATTAAAGGCTCACAAGAGGATGTAGCTACATATTCATTGCAATATTTGTTGTCACAGTCTGAAAAATTAAATGTAGCATTTACAAAAATGGCCGCAGAGAAATTGAATATAGACTTAGAAAACAAGATGCAGTATTTATGCCAGGTTACAGGTGAAAGCGAAGAACAAGAAAGGCCTGATATTGTTGGTTTGGATTCTGAAGGTGACGAATCGGTTTTATTTGAAATGAAGTTCTATGCATCACTTACACAAAATCAACCTAATACATATTTGGCGGAGAAGGTGGGATTCGAACCCACGTGCCCGTTAAGGCAAACGCATTTCGAGCTCCTAGACACTCTTTTTAGATAGACGAAATAAGCGGAAGTTAAAGGAACTTAAAAAACGATAAAAACCGCATAAAATCAAGGCTTTGAGGGCTTAAAAACCTTCAAAGCCTTTGCTGTTCTCGAAATCTTAGTATTGCCACTTTTTGATGTGTTTTTTGGGTTTTCGCTAGAAAAGTGCTAGAAAAATGTTAGAAAAAACATATGAAAGGATGAAACAGTTTTGCAGAATAACTTTACCTTAAAAACAAATAATAAAAAAGGGAAAACCTACTTAAAGCATTGACAATTCCCTTAATATGTGATAATATTTAAGGGAAAGAAAGGAGGTTAAGGGCATGAGAATGTTTAATTATTCGATAATCAAAGAACATAAATGGGATTCTGAACTTCTCGGTCTTGTAGCTAGCATATATAAAGAAGCTGGAAAACAGGACTTCTATTTAAAGATGCGCCCGGAAGAACTTGAAAAACTTGTGGAAATCGCAAAGGTACAAAGCACAGAGTCTTCCAATGCAATCGAAGGTATCGTTACAACAAATACACGTATTAAACAACTTGTAGCAGAAAAAACGACTCCCAGAACCCGTGATGAACAAGAAATTGCGGGATACAGAGATGC
>JAZNUH010000089.1:0-6155 GCA_045592225.1 Clostridia bacterium
ACTTTGACTCTGGCATTCGTTGGTTCGAGTCCAACCAGTCCAGCCATTTGACCCATTAGCTCAGTTGGCAGAGCACTTGACTTTTAATCAAGGTGTCCGGAGTTCGAATCTCCGATGGGTCACCAAAGCAGAAACCCTGTAGTCATAAGGATTACAGGGTTTTTGTTATTCTACAGAAAAAAGGCACAAAAAATAAAATGTCACGCAAAATGTCTTATCTGTTACCCATCCTCTTTATAAGCACATCACCAAAAAGTCCGAAAATAACCCCTTCGGCAAAAACAGACATACCTAATGAAACAATATTTCGGGACAGAAAAATATTATACACACCGCCACGCAAAAAGCACATAATTGCGTAAATAAGTACCCCTACCCCTATAAGGGAGGAAAGAATAATAATGTACCGCGGAATTCCCTGTAAAGCATTTAACTGTTTTATTATTTTCATAGTAAACACCTCGGTTTTATTGTAACAGAAAAAACCGGCTGCAGCAATGATGAATATATGGCAGAGGTGGGATTTTATTTGTTGTAATTATAAGTTTGTTGTGTTATAATGATTTCATCGGAGATGAAATCAATGAATTGCCTTCGGCATGAATTGAAATCTACTATTTCATGAATTGAGCCTTGCGGCTCATGAATTGCACCTGTCGGTGCATTAAAGGCAATTCAATTCATGGAGCGGAGCGAGAAATCATGGCGGAACGCCAATTCATGACAACGGAGTTGTCAATTCATTAAAAACAAGGTGCATCTTTTCTGTCACCTAATTCTATAATTGGCATATACGGAGTTTGTTTTGCAAAACTCCTTTAAGGAGATGAACTATGAAAAAAAGCATATTTATAATAATTACCATTACAGTTTTGATAGCAATGATTACCGGTATTATACTTTTTATAACCCGCGAGCCGGCATCCATACAGGATGAAAACGTGACCGAAACTCAAGCTGTAGATAATGATACAGTTTCAGAAAGTGATAAGCCGGATGCTACCCAAGTACCAAATAATACAGAAAACGAAAAAACTGATATAATTGAGATATCTGTAGATGATGTCAGCGGAATAACCCCTCAGCAGGCTGAAGAATTGTGCTATTCCGTTATGGGAACAAGTGACGCCGAAACAGGTTTTCCCTTTTCGTTTGGCGTATCGGGGGCAATTGAAAAAGAAGATAAACAGTACTATACCATACGAGCTTCCTGGCTGGTGAATAACAGTCACATGTCATATATAGGCGATTTCTTTGTTGCTGCTGACGGAGGAGAAATATACAGCGGCACAGTATTTCAGGGAGAATACGATATGGGAAACATAATATGGAGCAAATAATTTTAATCCGGCATATACTCAATATTTTATAGAAAGACGCGAAATATGAAGAATTTTATTAAACAACTGAATTTAAAAGATTTGATTATGCTTACTCTGGCAGGCATTATCAATGCCGTGGGCGTAACATTGTTTTTGTACCCGGTAAAGCTTTATGACAGCGGAATTTCGGGTACATCAATGCTTTTCGCACAGATAACACCGCCTGAGTTTACACTGTCACTTTTTCTGCTGATTTTCAATATACCGCTTTTTACATACGGATTGAAAAAGCAGGGGAAGATATTTACCTTCAATGCAATATATACTGTTGCAATTTATTCGCTTGCAGCATGGCTGATTACCGATGTCCTTCCGGTTGATGTAAGCCTGGCATCACCTCTTGCCGGCACTGATTTGCTTTTGTGTGCGCTGTTCGGCGGTATGATTTCGGGTGTTGGCAGCGGTATGGCAATCCGAAACGGCGGGGCTATGGACGGCATAGAGGTTATGGCGGTTATTTTTGCCAAACGTCTTGGAATAAGTGTGGGCAGTTTTGTAATGACATATAATGTAGTTTTGTATGTTGTGTGCGGCATGGTTCTTAATAGTTGGATTTTACCGCTTTACTCAATAGTTACCTATATGGCGGCTCTTAAAACCATTGACTTTATTGTAGAAGGTCTTGACCGTGAAAAATGTGCTATGATTGTGACAGAAAAAGCCGATGAAATTTGTTCTGCCCTTACTAGCGTCTTTGAGGTTGGCGCAACAAAGGTTAAAGGAGAAGGCGGATACTCGGGCAGAGACAAAATGATTGTTTACTTTGTTGTTAACAGATTTCAGGTTCCGCGCATGAAAACTATTGTCCATCAGGTTGACCCCAAGGCATATATAATTATCAGCGAGGTTGCTGATGTTTTCAGTCAGAATGAACAGATGTACACATAATTGGTACGGAAAGTATTAAGATAAAGGATAGAGGAAGGTTGTATGCAAAAGGTTGTCGCAACTACCGAGGTGAAAACTGATAAGCCTTTCAGCAACGGAGCAGTCCCTGTTTACCGGAGCAGTAAATTTGATAATATAAAAGGTATTCTCGTATTCCTTGTGGTGCTCTGCCATATGTTCGAGCTTTTTGGCGGTGGCGTGAGATACAGTATATACAACGCAGTGTATGTATTTCATATGCCGGTGTTTGTATTTGTTTCAGGATATTTTGCAAGGTTTGATATAAAGAGGATAGCCTTCAGGCAGATATATCCTTACATAGTTTTTCAAATTTTGTACTGTATTGCATTTGCAAACAAAATACAGTTTCATACACCTTACTGGATTTTGTGGTATATGTTCTGTCTTGTAATATGGTGTGCAAGTCTTTGCATTGTAAAAAAGAAGTTGCCCATATGGATTGCAGTGGCATTTGCTGTGGCTTTGTGCATCGGATATGCAGGTGGAATAGAAAGCAGATTTTCCTTGTCAAGAATGATTTGCTTTTATCCTTTTTTTCTGCTCGGTGTGTATTTAAGATCAAAAGGGGTAGGTATAAAAAAACTGAAAGGAGAAAAACATCTGGGTTCGGCAATGCTTGTATGTGCCGTTATTTTAACATACTTAATTTCACCCCATATAAAGACCAATTGGCTTTATCATTCAATGCCCTATGCTGAAACAGGCTGCACCGCTTTAATGCGCGGAGCAATATTCTGCGCGGCGCTGTTGTGGTGCGGAGGATTACTGCTTCTTATAAGTGAGAAAAACTTTCTGTTTGTATCTGACTGGGGCAGATACAGTATATGCATTTATCTTATTCACGGCTTTGTGCAGAGAATATTTTTGAATGTGTATAATCCGTTTACATATGCACAATGGGTCAACATTGTAATAGCAGTTTTGGTTACTGTTGCAATTTGTTTTTGCTGTGGAAACAAGCATATTCTTTATCTGATACGTCCGTTTGCGGATTTGTCTTTTTTCGGAGACGCTATAAAGAAAATAAAAGTAAAGGGAATCGGAAAGGAGAATGTAAATGACTAAAAAAATTTTGATGGTTATTTTATGTGTTCTGGTACTTATTACAGGCACAACCGTAACGGCAGAAACACCTGCAATTAAGGTTTTTGTTGATGCTTCGGAGGTGGAATTTGACGTTCCCCCTGTAATTGAAGAGGGGAGAACGCTGGTGCCTATGCGCTTTATATTTGAAGCATTGGGAGCGGAGATAACCTGGGAACAGGAAACTCTGACGGCAACTGCAGTACGCGGAGAAATAACGATATCAATATCTGTGGGCAGCAATGAAATGAAGAAAAACGGAGAAACAGTTGCACTTGACGTTCCTGCAAAGCTTGTGGACGGAAGAACACTTGTGCCTGTAAGGGCGGTGTCTGAAGGCTTGGGAGCTTGCGTTACCTGGTATGGAGAGACATACGAAATTGATATCAGAAGCGCGGGAACAGTTTATCCTGTAACTCAGCTCAGTCAACTGGATGAGGAAAATGTTGAAAATACAAAAATGCTGATAAGATATACTGCCGAAACAGGAATGTTCCCTTTTATTCTTCTTGAACATCCTGAAGAAACAATTACACGGGTTATGGAAAATGATAAGGATTTGCTGGACGAAGTTCATAAAGCTTGGGATTTGACAGTAATAGAATTCATCAGGTCAATTCAGTATTACTCAACAAGCAAATATGAATTCCCGGAAAATATGACGAACGAACAGATAACAGCAGCATACGAGGATATGATACCAAAGTATAACCTTACTGCGGACGAGTACTTTGAATCAGGCTACTGTAAAACACCGGGAGGAAAGGATGTTTTACTTATTACATTCCGTGATACTGACCACGGAGGTTTTCTCCTTGGATGCACCAAATACTGTGCTTTTGTTGTGGCAGAGAATATACAACCGCGATATTTCATTGCGGAGACAAATATTTTTTATGAATCACAGTTTATGCATGATGGGACGTATGCTTTTTCTGAAATAACCTTGGATGACCACGGATATTTCGATATCAGGGTTGCAGGAAAAGATGAGTTTCTTAAGAGCATTGATGATGTCATTGATTCGGGAAGAGAAATGATAATCATCGGCGAGTAACTGTTTATAACCCGTAGTTTTTTAAAATTACGGGTTAACTTTTAAACTAAAAGCAATTTACCACAATATGTTGTATTTTTTTGTTATAATTGGCACATAATATATTGACAAATTGGCTATTTTATATTACCATATAATATTAAAGGAGAGTGACCCGAAATGGCAGAAATTTTAAAAACAGCAGATTTTGAAGAAAAGGTAGTAAACAGCAAGGTTCCGGTGCTTGTTGACTTTTATGCTGATTGGTGCGGACCTTGTAAAATGATGTCACCCATTATTGATGAGCTTAGTGCAGAAGTGGGCGACAGCGCAAAAATATACAAAGTGAATGTTGACGCAGAGCCCATGCTTGCAGCAAAATTTGACATTCTCAGCATTCCCACAATAATTGTGTTTAAAGAGGGCAAAGAAGCAAGCCGTACTCTTGGAGTGCAAAGCAAAAACGATTTGATTGACAGGATAAGATAATTATGGAAAATAAAATGTGGATAGAGGCCTCGGTGTATATAGAATCCGAGGCAAATATTGAGCCTATGTTTGGCCTGCTTTTGTCTCTCGGCATAAACGGAGCAGAGATAGTGGACCAGAGCGATTTTAACAGTTTTCTTGAAAATTATACAGATTACTGGGACTATGTTGATGAGCAGCTTGTTGAGGACAAAAAATGTTCCACGCACCTTAAGGTGTATTTCCGTGACAGTGCAGAAGGAAGAGAGCAGCTTGCAATGCTGCGTCAGGCACTTGCCAATGCTCCCGAAACAGGCTTTGTTAAAATGGAGCTTGATAATATTGACGAGGATGCCTGGTTTGAAAACTGGAAAAAGTATTTTGCACCTCTGCCCATTGGCGAAAAAATTCTTGTTATTCCCGAGTGGGATAACGAAACTACAGATGATAACAGACTTTGTCTGCGTATAAATCCGGGAATGCTTTTCGGTACCGGCGGTCATTATACCACATCACTCTGTATGCAGATGCTTGAAAAGCTTGTAACAAGTGAAACTAAGGTACTTGATATCGGTTGCGGCAGCGGTATACTTTCTATTTTGTCCCTGCTTTTAGGAGCAAAGGAAGCATATGCGGTTGACATTGACCCTGCGGCACCTAAAATTGCATATCAGAACGCTGCTTTAAATGGATTTTATGATGATAAGTATTTTGTTAAGGCAGGCAATATTTTGTCGGATGAGGCTTTGCAGAAGGAATACGCAGAAAATAAATGCGAAATAGTTGTTGCCAACATAGTTGCTGATGTTATTATCCCTCTGTCAGCCATAGCGACGGATTTTATGACCGATGACGGAACCTTTATCTGCTCGGGAATTATTAATGACAGATTGGGTGATGTTACGGAGGCTCTTTTGAAAAACGGCTTTGAAATATGCGAAAAGCAGTCAGGCGGAGAATGGTGGGCTATTCGCTGTAAACGGAGGAAGTAATGCCGAGATTTTTTACAAAAAACATAAATGGTAACACCGCGGTTATAGAAGGGGAAGACGTTTCTCACATTTCACGTGTTTTGCGCATGGGAGAAGGAGAAGAACTTACTCTTTGCGACGGTGAGGGAACCGACTATAAATGCAAAATAACTGAAATTACAAAAAAGAACATAACCTGTGAGGTTATGGAAAAGTGTGAAAATCAAAGTGAGCCTGCCTGCAAGGTAACTTTATTTCAGGCTTTGCCCAAGGGCGCAAAAATGGAATACATAATACAAAAGTGTG
>JAZNUH010000090.1:0-19222 GCA_045592225.1 Clostridia bacterium
GGAACCGGGCACAAGGTAAAAGGTGAGATGCTAAGCGGAATAGCGGCAGAGCTTGTTATGATGGGCGGATATCTTGTGTTTGAAAGCATATTATACGGCTTTATTCCCTCGCTTGTAAACGTACCTTTAAACGGTGTGCAGGGAGTTGCGGGGCTTATTCTTGGTTTGGTAATTATGAAGGTTATTGGCAGACGAAACATTAATCTTTAAAAAACTGTTGAAAAAAACCGATAAGGGTGATATAATGTAATTAAACATACTTTGTCGGGTTTTTTATGGCAAAATGTAATAAAGAGAAAAAGGAGAAAAGAAATGAAAAAAAGGATTTGTGCGTTGTTTATAATGGTATTTACGCTTGCTTTAAGCTTTGTGGCGCTTGTGCCCGAAGCAGCGACAAGGCCTATGAATACTGAGCTTTTGCTAAACGGAGGGTTTGAAACCATAATACAGGACAGAGGTACGCCCCAAAATTGGGATCGCTTTGGCACCTTTGGCGGAGGTGGCACAGCAAGTGTAGTAAATGCTGAGGATGAACCCGAAAATGTTTATTCGGGAAATTATTCTGCAAAAATTGTTCTGCCCGAAACCAGTACCGAAAGAGTGTCTGTGGTACAGCACTACAGGGGTGGCGTGGGCATTGGTAAATATAAATACACAATGTCTCTTATGTACAAAGGGGCAACAGGTAACGGAGGCTTTAAGCTGGGGGCTATACAATATAGTGGAGATATACAGATAGCAAGCGCCTTCACAGGAGTGATGCAAGCATCAACCGAATGGAAAAAGGCCAGTATAGATTTTTATGCGGAGGATAATATTGACCGCATCAGCATAGTACCACAGGGCGTAACCAAGGGAGTAGAGGTTTATTTTGACGATGTGAGCCTTATGATAACCGACGGTCCAAAGTACCCCTTTACGGTAGAAACCGATCAAGCGTTTTATAACGAAGATTACACAAAGGCATCTGTGAATTTAGACTTACACGAGTTATATTCAAGTAGTGATTATACATACGATTATACGGTAAAGCGTGGAGTTATGACTTATGCAAAGGGAAATAACATAGCGCTTGACGGAAATGAAACAAAGCTTGAATTTGACATTACAGGTATGGCAAAAAAAGCTTACTATACTTTAACCTTGACGTTTAGAGATAAAGACGGAGTGCTCGTGCAGACAGAGAAGAGAGATATATGCAGAATAGACCGACCAAAAAATCTGACAAAAGACGGAGTATACATGGTTGACGGAAAACCTTTTGAGCCTATTTATGTATATCATTTTGATTTTGATGATGCAGAGGACGCAAAAAAAGCAGGGGTAAATGTAGTTCAGTGGGCACCTGCCGATGGCACAAACCAGGATAAAACCATTGCCGAGCTTGACAAGCTCCATTCTCTGGGTCTTAAAGCGGCGGTTGTATGCTATTGGGGAATGCAGCCGGCGGGTCATCCTAACAACAGTTCACGCATTCAGCAATTTGTTGGCTGGATAAAAGATCATCCGGCAGTATTCTGCTATATGGTAATGGACGAACCCTTTGGACAGCCGAGTTATACAGCTGACGAGATGGATGGTTATTTGCGTAATTCCTATAAGGTTATAAGAAGCGTTGATGACACACATCCTGTAATGCTGTGCGAGAATCTATATAACAAAATGGCGCTTTCTGCAAAATATGTTGATATACTTGGTATAGACCCCTACCCCGGAAACGGGTCGTGGGAAACAACTGTCACCGATCATACTACGCAGGCAGTAAAGGCAACAGAAGGCAAAAAGCCGGTATATGCTCTGCTGCAGGCATTTACCTTCAACGGTGTTAAGCCTACTCCCGATATGCTGAGGCTGGAACTGTACCAGGCAATGATGGCGAGAGCAAAGGTGGTAGGCTATTATGCCTGGTTGCCGGATAATCCTGCGCTTGATGCCGTCTTAAACGAAAGTGAATACTGGGATACCATGGTAGAATTTAACGAAAAGGATAAGCCGCTTCTGTATTCATATTTTGGAAGAGGAGAATATGAACGTTACAATCAGTATCATGGAGATAACGTGTGGTATGAAAGTTGGATAGCCGGAGGTAGCCTGTATGTTTCGGTAATAAATCGCGGAACAGGTGAAAGCACAGAGGCGACCATTTCTCTCCAGGGTGAAAATTTTAACGCTGTCAATGGTGAATACAATGTTACCGTTGCAAGTGGGGGAGAACCCTTGTCAATTACAAAAGCTGCAGATAACTTTACGATAAGCATGCCTCGTTACCATTCGGCGGTTTATAAAATTGACGGAGTAGGAAGCATCACCGATGGCGATGAAGAAGTAAATCTTTTGGTTTTGTCAGACGGAGAGGAAATAACTGAAGCCGCAGAGGCAGGTAATACGATTTCTGCCCGTGCATATAACATAAAGGCAGGCGACAGACTTTATCTTGCGCTTTATTCAGGAGAAGAGGGAAACGAAGGCCTTCACAAAATAGCAGTGGCAACCGGAACAGGGGTTTCGGCGGCGGCATGCACAATTAATGACATTCCTGGAAATATAACTGCAATTAAAGCTTTCCTATGGGATAAAAACTTAAATGTTATAACAATTAAGGAATTATAAATAACAAAAAACCCGGCATATGCCGGGTTTTTTGTTGAAAATTAAAAGATAATTGACATTGCCTGCAAAAATATTATATAATACCATGTAGAGTGAAAAAAGGAAAGGTGACCCAAAATGAGAAAAAGGATTTTGGCAACTCTTATCTGTATAATAACGGCAGCTGTGACTGTATTTTCTGCTATGACCGTACTGGCGGTTGACAACAAAGTGCAGATAAACGATGATATTATAAAAAACGGCGGATTTGAAGAGGAAATAACAGATGATAACTGGCGGGGCTTTGGCACCAGAGAAGAGGGTAAGGAAATTTCTCTTGTCAGCGCAGAAAACGAGCCGGAAAATGTGCACTCGGGAAATTACGCCGCAAAGCTTGTTACAAACGGTGGAGAGAGAATATACTGCGTACAACGCTATCTTTATGACTGGATGAGTGAATGTGAATATACCCTTTCTTTCTGGTACAAGGGAACCGCGGGTAACAATGATTTTGAGGTTGTTATTGAAGAATGGGGTGGTGGCAAGGTTGTAGGCAATTACTACTCGGGTAAGCTTGGCTCTGCCTCGGAATGGACAAAGATTACAGGTACTTTCCGTGCCGTATCGGGTGTTGAAGATTTCAGAATTGTGCCCCAGGTATCTGCAGCAGGCTCGGAAATATATCTTGATGATGTAAGTCTTGTAGTAAAAAACGGACCTGAAAAGCTTTTCGCAGTTGAAACAGATCAGGTGTTTTACAATGAAGACTATGAGTATGCTACAGTAACTTCAAACTTACATAAACTTTATTCGGATGGCGATTACACATACGATTATACAATCAAGCGTGGAGTTATGACTTATGCCAAGGGTTCAAACATAGCCATTGATGGCGAGAAAACAGAGCTTTTAATTGACATTACAGGAATGGCAAAAAAGGCTAATTATGTTTTAACCCTGACCTATAGAAAAGAAGGTACCATCATACAGACCGAAAAGAAAAAGATGTGCAGAATTGACCGCCCGAAAAACCTTACAAAGGATGGTGTGTACATGGTGGACGGCGAGCCCTTTGAACCGGTTTATGCATATCATTTTGATTTAAATGATGCAGAAGATGCGGCAAAAGCGGGCGTCAATGTTATTCAGTGGACACCAACCGACGGAACCAACGAGACTTTAACATTGGCAGAGCTTGACAGGCTGGATGAGCTGGGACTTAAGGCGGCGGTTGTATGCTATTGGGGAATGCAGCCGGCGGGACATCCTGTAAACAGCGCACGCATTGCAACCTTTGTAAGCAAGGTAAAGAACCATCCGGCAGTGTTTTGCTATATGGTAATGGATGAGCCCTTCTATAATAACAACAATTATCAAGAAGTAGAGGAGCACTTATACACCTCCTACAAAACAATAAGAACAGAAGACGATTATCATCCTGTTTACCTGTGCGAAAACTACGAGGAGATGTTTCCTGTGTCGGCAAAGTATGTGGACATACTGGGTATAGACCCATACCCCGGAAATCAGCTTTGGGATACACACGTAGCAGATGTTACTAAAAAAGCGGTAGCAGCCACAAAGGGAGAGAAACCGGTATACTGTCTGGTTCAGGCATTTTCCTGGTTTAACGGAACACCTACACCCGAAATGCTCCGTACACAGCTTTATCAGGCAATGGCAGGCGGCGCTCAGGCAGTAGGCTACTATACCTGGGTTCCCGATGACCCCAGCCGTGATGTAGACCTTAACGAGAGCAGATACTGGGAAACAATGCTGAACTTCCACGAAAAAGATCAGCCATATCTGTATTCATACTTTGGCAGAAAAGAATATAAATGCTGTGACAAATACCACGGAGACAATATGTGGTATGAAAGCTGGTCGGACGGTGAAAGCCTGTATGTTGCTGTATTAAACCGCGGAACGGGGGAAAGCACTACGGGAACAGTTTCGCTGAAGGGTGCACTGGAGGGCGACTATACTGTTTCTGTTATAAACGGTGGAGAGCCGATATCCATAACAAAGTCTGCCGACAGCTTTACAATTGAAATGAAGAGATTCCACTCGGCAATATATAAGGTGGATGCAGTGGGAGAAACACAGACGTCGGTTAAACTTTTGTCAGGTGGAGAAGAAATTGAAAGTATTGCAGCTATAGGTGACAGTATTTCGGCATCTGCAAAGGGCATTGAAAACGGAGACAGAATATATATAGCACTTTATTCGGGCGATGAAGACGGATTACAGCTTGAAGGAATTGAAGCCGCAACGTGTAGCGGAATTAATGCGGCATCCTGTACCATCAATAATATTCCGGAGAATGTAAAGGCAGTAAAAGTTTTTGTATGGAACAAAAATGCAAAACCAATAATGGCAAGAGAATTATAAGCTTTAAAGGCGGTGCACAGTCACCGCCTTTTTATGGTCAGAGAAGTTGATTTTTAACAAAGTGGGTGATATAATACCCGCGGGAGATGATTTTATGAAAAAATGCTTATGTGTTTTTATTATATTTTTAATGCTGCTGCCCATGACCGTTACAGCGTGGACAATACCGGGTATACCTGTGCCGTATGCCATCGACTATGATTTTGCGACAGGTGATGAATATTACCGTATAGAGACCATGACAGATTTATACAGACTTTTGGACTTATCCAAACAAATGCGTAAGGAAAACTTGGGTTTGGTTCTTGCGGGGGTAGAGGAAAGTCGGGTAAACAATGCGGTTCAGAGTTTTGGAGAAGAGAACAAAGAGCTTATTTTTCAGGAAAGTCCATACCCGATAATTCCGGGAATTACCGGGAATACAGAATGGTTGCCCTGCTCGGTTACACACGATGATATTACATCCAGAATACAAATCAGGTGGAAAAAAGTAAACCCCGAAAACTGGCAGACAACATGGCCTAAGTATAAAGCTGTTCCGGTTATAGAAAGTATAGATGAGCTTTGTCTTGAAGCGGAAAAGTGTGCCGCAGACATTTACTATGACAAGGTGTTTTGCATTTCGGAAAAACTGCTGACAGCAGAAACATATAAAGAGAGCAAAGTGGATACGCTTATAGCCGCAGTAAAAGAAAAAAGCGGAGCAGACATTTCCGGATTTTTAGTAAATTACACGATAGATTATGACACGACGCCGAACACCATTTTAATCCAGTTGCGGGCAACCACAAAGAATGAACGGGAAAAAATGGCGAGGGAGGAGAGATACAACCGCATTTTGAAAAACAATCTGCTGCTCCCCTTAACTGATGATATGACCGAACTGGAAAAGTTGACAGTAATAGTTAACAGCGCATCCAACATATACAACAGCTATATGATAACCGACACGCTGGTTTCGTATCAGGAGGGTAAGGAGATTTCCTATTCACAGGGACTGGGTCAATGTTATCACTATGCAATGTTAATCCAGGAACTATGCAACTTATTTGGTTTTGAATGTGTTTATGTATCGGGCAGCCATGGTGGTGACCATGCATGGAACGCAGTTAAGTATAACGGCAACTGGTATATGCTGGATCGCACCGCTGATCGTGTTAAGGGTTATGATGTAACTCTGGAGGATTTGTCAATATATCTTTACAGCGAACAAACTATGGAACAGAAGAATTATGTGTGGGATAAAAGCAAATATCCCAGATGTACATCGCCTGACATAATTATTGACCGTGAGTATGCAGGTCAGGGAGAGCTTTCGGAAACCACCCATAAAATATCAATGTTTGAGCCATACCATTCACCTGATCCTATAAGTAGTGGTACGACAATATACTATGACATCTGGTTTGATACCGAGACTTGCGCAATCGTTGCAATAGACAGTAACTTAAGTTCTGACAGTTTTTTCAAGGAAAACGGAGAATGGAAAGTAAAGGAAACGGTGTTGAGATTTCCGTCTGAAGTGACGGTGGGGGGCAAAACCTATAAGGTTAAAACCATAGGTCCCCACATTGACCGTTTCAGACGCATAGGCAGCTATGACCACATCTACATCCCCGACGGAGTAACAGTTACCGACTTTGCCTACGGTGTGGTGAATGTGCGCCCTCTTGCAAGCACCTTGCATATAGGAGATAATGTTACAATGGGTTACGGCTCAATGCCCAGTCTGCATAATCCGGTTGAAGCGGGTGAAAACTTTGTATACAAGGGAGGATTCCCTCATGCAAATTATGCCTCGGTGGATGAACTCAATGTGTTTAACCAAACTGCGGCGGTAAGCTGGGGAGAAACAGAGAACTTGGTTGTTCCCGAGGGCACAAAATATGTAAATTATTTTGTGGGTAACAATATTTTAGATACTGTACCTGCAAAAACATTGAAGTTGCCTGCAAGCGCATATTATATAGACCCGCGTCTGAACAGACTGAACAGAAAGTTTATTGTTGCAGATGGAAGTGAGCATTACACAGCCATTGACGGAGTGCTTTACAATAAGGATATGACCAGGCTTGTCAGCGTGCCTGTAGGGGTAAAGAGTATAGATATACCCGACACGGTAACCGAAATAGGCGAGTATGCCTTTGGCTACTGTAACGAAATACAGGAAATAGTGGTGCCCGCATCGGTTAAAAGTGTAGGCAACAATGCCTTCTGGCATTTGAGCAATATAAAAACAATATACTTTGAGGGTGAAATTCCCGACAGCTTCAGCCATTTTATGTGCGGAGACGTTAAGGTAATCAGCCTCGCAGCGCCCGACAAGGCGAGAATCCAATATACGATAGACGATAATTATTGCCTTACTCTGAACGGAGTTCCTGAAAAGGGCAGAGCCTTTACCGTGTTTTACAATACAGACGGTGAGATAATGAAAATAGGAACAGGGGCAGAAGTAAAAATACCACGACTTGCAAAAAGATTTGATGTTTTTGTGTGGGACGAAAGAATGAAGCCCTATGACATTAAAAAGTCTGTTGATTTATAAAAGAGGCAATATATATTTTACTTGACAAGATGCATATTCTTTGATAAAATTTTTAAATGACTATAATAATGGAGAGTGAGTTCATTGAAGGAAATAGATAAAATTTACAATCCCTCGGAGGTTGAGGACAAATTATATAAAAAATGGGTGGACGGAGAATACTTTAAAGCCGTACCCTCTCCCGACAAGAAACCCTTTTCTATAGTTATACCCCCTCCAAACGTAACAGGTCAGCTGCACATGGGACATGCTCTTGACGAAACTCTGCAGGATATTCTTATCCGTTTTAAGAGAATGCAGGGCTACAGCACCCTGTGGCTTCCCGGTACAGACCATGCGGGTATTGCTACACAGATTAAGGTTGAAGAGCAGCTTCGTGGCGAGGGTCTTACACGTTACGATTTAGGACGTGAAAAGTTCCTGGAACGCGTTTGGGAATGGAAAAATATGTACGGCAACAGAATTATCAATCAGCTGAAAAAGCTTGGTAGTTCCTGTGACTGGAGCAGGGAGCGTTTTACAATGGACGCAGGCTGCTCAAAGGCTGTACGTGAAGTGTTTGTTACACTTTATGAAAAAGGACTTATTTACAAAGGAAACAGAATTATAAACTGGTGCCCCAACTGTACAACAGCTCTGTCCGATGCCGAGGTTGAATATTCCGAGCAGGGCGGACATTTCTGGTACATTAAATACCCCATTGACGGAGAAGACGGATACCTTACAATAGCTACAACCCGTCCCGAAACATTATTGGGTGATACAGCGGTTGCTGTTAATCCCGAGGACGAAAGATTTACACATCTTGTTGGCAAAAATCTTATTCTGCCTCTGGTTGGAAGAAAGATTCCTGTTATTGCCGACAGCTATGTTGATAAAGAATTTGGTACAGGTGCGGTTAAAATTACGCCTGCACACGACCCCAACGACTTTGAAGTTGGTATGCGTCATAACCTTGAACAGATTAAGGTATTAAATGACGATGCAACCATTAACAAAAACGGCGGTATCTATGAAGGACTCGACCGTTATGAGGCACGTCGCCGCATAGTTGAAGACCTTGAAAAGGGCGGATACCTTTTAAAGATAGAAGAACATTCTCACAATGTAGGTACCTGCTACCGTTGTAAAACAACAGTTGAGCCTATGACAAGTGATCAGTGGTTTGTTAAGATGGCTCCTTTGGCTGAAGAAGCTATAAGAGTTGTTAAGGACGAAACAGTTAAGTTTGTTCCCGACCGCTTCAGCAAAACATACCTCAACTGGATGGAAAATGTTCATGACTGGTGTATTTCCCGTCAGCTTTGGTGGGGTCACAGAATACCTGCTTTCTACTGTGAAAAGTGCGGCAAGATGGTTGTAAGCCGCGAAGATGCTCCCGTTTGTGAATGTGGCGGTGCAATGAAGCAGGAGGACGATGTACTTGATACATGGTTCAGCTCGGCACTCTGGCCCTTCTCAACACTCGGCTGGCCTGATAAGACAGAGGATCTGGCATACTACTATCCCACAAGCGTGCTTGTAACAGGATATGATATTATCTTCTTCTGGGTTGCAAGAATGATTTTCTCGGGTATGGAACATATGAAGGAAGAACCCTTCAAACACGTATTTATTCACGGCCTTGTTCGTGACAGTCAGGGACGTAAGATGTCCAAATCTCTGGGCAACGGTATCGATCCCCTTGAAATTATAGAAAAGTACGGTGCTGATGCACTCAGAATGACTCTTGCAACAGGTAACTCACCAGGAAACGATATGCGTTTCTATATTGAAAGAGTTGAGGCAAGCCGTAACTTTGCAAACAAGCTGTGGAATGCCGCACGCTTTGTTATGATGAATCTTGACATCGATAAAATCACATTACCTGAAAATCCTGCCATTGAGGATAAATGGGTACTTTCAAAATACAATAAGCTTGTAAAAGAAGTAACAGAAAACTTAGAGCATTTCGAAGTTGGTATTGCTATGAGCAAGGTTTACGACTTTGTGTGGGATGTATTCTGTGACTGGTATATCGAGCTTGTAAAACCCCGCCTTTATGACGATGCTTGCGAAAGCAAAAAGGATGCCCAGAACACACTTGCTTATGTTCTTACAGGAACACTTAAGCTTTTGCATCCCTTTATGCCTTTTATAACCGAAGAAATCTACTGTGCACTTCCCGTTGAGGATGAAAGCATTGTTATTTCCAAGTGGCCTGAATATAATGAAGCACTTTGCTTTGAAAAGGAAGAAGCAGATATGGAAATTATCTGCGAGGCTATTAAGGGAATAAGAAATGTTCGTGCAGAAATGAACATCCCCCCTTCAAAGAAGGCAGCTCTTATTGCTATTACACAAAATGCAGACCTGTTCAAATCAGGCGAGGCATTCTTTATGAAGCTTGCAGGCGCATCCGAGCTTATTGTAAAGGCAGAAAAGGATGATGAGTGTGCAAATACAGTAAGTGTAGCAGTAAACGGTGCAGAACTTTTAATGCCCACAGACCAGCTTATTGACAAGGAAAAAGAGCTTGCACGTCTTACCAAGGAAAAAGCAAATCTTGAAAGTGAAATCAAGAGAGTTGAAGGCAAGCTTTCAAATCAGGGCTTTTTGGCAAAGGCTCCTGCAAAACTGGTTGAAGAAGAAAAAGCCAAGGGCGAAAAATACAAAGCTATGCTTGAAACAGTTTTAAAGAGTATAGAAGGACTGAAATAATGACTTACAATGAGGCAATGAGCTTTATTCACGGCGCGCAAAAGCTGGGAACAAAGCTCGGACTGCATAATATCGGGGAGCTGCTCGACAGACTGGGCAGACCCGACAGGCAAACGGAATTTATCCACGTTGCCGGCACAAACGGCAAGGGCACAGTTACAAATGCCCTTGCGAGAATACTTATGAGCAGCGGATACAGGGTGGGGTGTTACACTTCACCCTTTGTCAACTTTTTTGAAGAACGTATTGCGGTAAACGGTGAGCCTATAAGCAAAACCCGACTTGCCGAGCTGACAGAGGTGGTTAAAGCCGAATGTGAAAAAATGGACAACCACCCCACCGAGTTTGAAATAGTTACGGCAATAGGCTTTATGTACTTTGCAGAGCAAAATTGCAGATACGTTGTGTGTGAGGTGGGACTTGGCGGACGTCTTGACGCGACAAATGTAATTGACCCGCCCCTGTGCAGTGTGATAACTTCAATAAATTTTGACCATATGGAATACTTAGGCAACACCATAGAGCAGATAGCGGCAGAAAAGTGCGGTATAATTAAATCCGGCTCACCTGTAGCGGTATATGCCGAACAGGAGGATGCGGCTATGAAGGTTATAGCAGACATCTGCAGGGAGAGAAACTGCAAAATGAGTGTTGCAAAGCTGCCCGAAATTATATCTGCGGATTTGACAGGCAGCCACTTTAATTGCGGCATATATAAAGATTTGTATCTTCCTCTTTTAGGCGAGCATATGGTGAAAAATGCCTGTGCGGCGCTTTGTGCGGTGGACATACTGCGTGAGCAGGGAATAGATATCCCCGATACAGCGGTGTATGAAGGACTTGCAAAAACTGTTCACACCGGAAGGTTTGAAATAATAGGCACAGACCCGCTTTTTATCATAGATGGCGCACACAATATTTCGGGTATTACCGCATTTAAACAGGCAACCCAAAAACTGCTTGCAGGGAAAAGACTTGTATTTATTATGGGAATGCTCCGTGACAAAGAATATATGCAGGCTTTAGAGCTTGTAGGAGCAATGCCCGAGTTGTTTATTGCGGTAACAGTACCATCAATGCGTTCACTACCTGCAGAAGAGCTTGCGGAGTGTGCAAAAAAATACAATGGCAATGTTTACGTTGCAACCGATATACCCGATGCAGTAAGACATGCCAAAGAGCAAAATGCCGATGCAATCCTTGCTTTCGGCTCGCTGTATATGTTAGGAGAGTTTCGTAACCTATGATTTTTATTGATAACAAATCCACCGACCCCTATTTTAATATGGCACTTGAGGAATACCTTTTCACACAGCGCACCGACGATATTTGTGTGTTGTGGCAGAACTCGCCTGCCATAATAGTGGGCAAGCACCAAAACACCATGGCGGAAATAGACTATGAATATACAGTTCGCGAAAAAATACCCGTTGTACGCCGTATGACGGGCGGTGGTTGTGTTTTTCACGATTTGGGAAACCTGAATTTTACTTATATAGTAAACAGGGGGGAGTTTGGTGACTATGACGGTTTTACGCGCTCGCTCCGAAAATATATGGAAACTCTGGGACTTAAAGCAGAGCTTTCAGGCAGAAACGATTTGCTTATAGACGGCAGAAAATTTTCGGGTAATGCGCAGTGCTATCATAACGGCAGACTTTTGCACCACGGAACAATACTGCTGGGTGCGGATATGACACGCCTTACCCTTGCACTTAAGCCGGATGAAGAAAAAATACAGTCAAAGGGAATAAAATCGGTAAAAAGCCGCGTTGCAAATATAAACGAGTTTGTTGACATTTCGGCGGAGGAATTCCGCCGTGGATTTGGCAGGGCAATAATAAGTGAAACAGGCGCGGAAATTTATGAGCTTACAGATACGGATAAGGAAGAAATATCTGCACTTGCAAAATCCAAGTACAGCACTTATGAGTGGAATTTCGGTTACTCGCCCAAGTATTCCTTCCGCAAAAAGAAGCGTCTTTCAGGCGGAAGTGTAGAGGTGCTTATGGATATAAATGAGGGCGTAATAGAAAATATAACCCTGTTTGGAGATTTTTTCTCGGAGAGGGATATCAGCGAGCTTACTCAGGCACTCAAAGGCAAAAAACACGAAAGCAACACTCTTGCGGAAATTATTGGTGCAATAGGAATAGAAAAATATTTAAGAGGTGTAACAGCAGAAGAATTTTTATCTTGTGTTATTTAAAAAATCATATTATAATAGAAGTATAAAATACAGAAAGGGGAGCCGAAAATGGATAAAGATACTTTGTTCTCAACCATTAAGGAAGGATTTACAAAGACAACACAGACTGCAGTAAAAAAATCAAACGAAATTATCGAGGTTACAAAACTTCGCATTTCAATAGCCGACGGAGAGGCTGATGTTGCAAAAATAATGCGTCGTATCGGTGAAACGGTATACACTGCATACAAAAACGAAGAGGCTCCGGAGGTTTCTCTTGAAGAACTGTGCGCAGAAGCGGACGAGAAGATGGAAATGCTTGATGCACTTCGCGAAAAACTCAGTGCCGCAAAGAAGATGAAGCGCTGTGCAAACTGCAAAGCGGAAATGGATGCCGATGCAGAATTCTGCTCGAAATGTGGCACACATTTTGAAGAATAACAGAAAAAAATAACACGAGGACGGTGATTGATGTGAGGATAGAGAAAATCAATGGCAACAAGATAAAGATTACCGTTACACAAGATGATATGATGCAATGGGGAGTCAGCATAGAAACCATTGCGGAAGACCCGTCCGAGGCACACGATTGGCTTTGGCACATATTAATGCAGGCGGAAAGTGAAGCCGATTTTGATATTCAAAATTCACAGCTTGCCGTAGAAGCCATGCCGGGTAAGAACAACGAAATTGTACTGTTTCTGACGCGGCTCGGGGAAGAAACAGATGCCGCCAGAACAAAAAGGAGCAGATACCGTATAAAACAACCTGTGCAGATGCGGGAAGCAACCTCGCTTTTATACGCTTTTGAAAGCTTTGACCATTTATGCAGATTTGCGAAGGAATGGGAGAGTATGGGGGAAAAGAGCAGTATATATGTATATGAAGGCAGATACTATTTGTTTATGACGTGGGATAAGGGGTTGTGCAGCGAAGAACAAATTCATTCATTTGTTTCCGAATTTGCAGACCGTGTACCCCTGTCGGTGCAGAGTACATCCTTTTTGAAGGAACATGGCAAGGTTGTTTGTGAAGAAAACGGAATAGAAACAATAAGAAAAAATTTTTAAAAAGCGGATTTGAAAAAAAGGTCGGTGTGATTTACACCGACCTTTTTAATGTCTTCAGGTATTTTTTAATTTCTTCTGGAATGCGGTAGCTTTCAACCGCCTTTTGTATTGTTTTATTGTGCACCCATGCACCGAGCCTTTTGTCTGTAAGATATTTGATTGCGCTGTCATATTGCTTTGCAAGTGCGGTGGCAAAATACCAGGCAATCATCATATTTACATAGTATTCGTCTGATTTTACTGCGGCAACCTTCAGCATGTATTCTTCCTTGAACCCCTCATCCAGATACAGCTTCATTAAAAGTCCGATGGCATATCGCACAGTGTAAGGTTTGCCGGATTCTATCCACTCATATATTTTTGAAATAAGCTTGTCGGTATTCTTTTTAAAAACCGCAGGTAAAAACATATCACAGGTTGCCCAATTGTCGATGTAAGGCAGAAAACGCTCAGTTTCGAGCAATGCCCTGTCAAAATCCTTTATATGCTCTAGCGTAAACGCATGCAGATTATTCTCCTCGTAAAAGGTATGTGGAAGAACTCTTAAGAATTTGTCTGCTTCATCAGTTTTTGCAAATTCCTTTGCAAATTTTCGCAGAACAGGTATGCGAACACCCATTATAAGGTCAGGGTCAATGGTTGGCATAAGCTTTGCGTGAAACTCTTTGTACTTTGCATCGGCAAGGGATAAAAGCTTTTGTGTAGTATTCATTTGACCACCTACAAAGTAACTCTGACTGCGTTAAGGGCATGCAGTGCAGCAGAACGTCTTATTCTGGCTCTGTCACCGGCGAGATTAAGCTGAATGGCGGAGGTTTTGTGCTTTGTTGAAATGCCTATATACACGAGACCTATCGGCTTTGATACTGAACCTCCTCCGGGACCGGCAATACCCGTTGTGGAGATGCCAATGTCCGATTCTGAACGCAGACGAATACATTGTGCCATTTCCTTTGCTGTTTCAGGACTTACTGCACCAAATTTTGCAATGGTGGAATGTGACACACCGAGACGTTCCTTTGCTTCGTTTGAATATGTAACTATGCCCTCGGTAAATACTTTTGAAATTCCCGGCACGTCGATAAGCATTGAAGCAATCATACCACCGGTGCATGATTCGGCAACTGCAATAGTCTTGCCTGCTCGCAACAGAAGGTTACCCACAGTTGAAGCCATAGAGGAATTATCTCCCGTAGCATAAACACGGTTGCCTATCCTACGACGTATTTGTGCTTCTACAGAGGCTATAAGCGATTCTGCCTCGGCAGAAGATGAGGCACTTGCAGTTATACGCAGAGTAACCTCGCCTTCCTTGGCGTAGGGAGCAACGGTAGGATTTGCGCTCTGTGTCAAATCACGAATCTGTTCTTCAAGAGCAGATTCGCCTATGCCGAAAATGCGGAGAACGCGTGAATGTATTCCCTTGCCGTGTAAATTTTTAAGGAAGGGAAGCACCTGCCCGTCAAACATAGGCTTCATTTCGCGGGGCGGACCGGGCATAAGAATGATATATTTGTTGTCTTTTTGCAGTATGCAACCGGGAGCGGTACCGTAATCATTTTTTAAAATGATGCAGCCCTCGGGCATCATTGCCTGTTTTATGTTATTATCAGTCATTACTCTGCCAAGCTTTGAAAAGAATTCTTTCATAGCGTCCAGTGACGGCTGATGAAGTACAAGCTTTGCACCGCAAAGTGCGGCTGCAGTTTCCTTTGTAAGGTCATCGGCAGTGGGACCAAGACCGCCTGTAATTATAAGAATATCAGCACGGCTCAAAGCCAGCGAAAGCGCGGAGGTAAGTCGTTCGGGATTATCCCCTACAACTGTTTCAAAATAAACACCCACACCGGCTTCGCCTAAACGCTCGGATATGTATTGTGCGTTGGTGTTTACAATTTGACCTAACAGAAGCTCTGTGCCAACGGCAATTATTTCAGCATTCATTAAAAACCCTCCTTTATAATTGTATTTTATCATTAAAGCCCGGGTCTTGTCAAATTGTATGAGAAGACACAATTTTTATAAATCACTTGAAAAGTAACGGATAATATTATAAAATAACAAAAGAAATGAAAAAGGAGTTAATAAGTTATGGACAAGTATTATACAATTGATATTGCAGGACTGAAAAGAGAGCTGCCTCTTTGCAGAGTAAATGACAACCTTTACATCGGTGCATTTATTATGTTCGGTGATGTTGAGGTTACAACGCATGCAGCAACAGAGCTTTTGAAAAAAGCGCCCGAGCACGATATTATGATTACCGCCGAATCAAAGGGTATTCCCCTTCTTTACGAAATGGCAAGACAGTCGGGTAACAATAACTATGTTGTTGCACGAAAAGGCCCCAAGCTTTATATGAGGAATGTAACATATACCCGCGTAAATTCCATTACAACCGACCATGAGCAGATTCTCTGTCTGGGCGAAGATGAAATTAAACTGATGCGCGGAAAAAGAGTGCTTATTATTGATGATGTTATCAGTACCGGCGAATCTCTCAAAGCCCTTGAACAGCTTGTAAATCAGGTTGGAGGTAACATTGTGGGCAAAATGACCGTTTTGGCAGAGGGCGATGCCATTGACCGTAAGGATATAACATATCTTGCACCATTACCTCTGTTCGATGGAGAAGGAAATGTAATTAAGCAAAAATAAAAAAGGAATAGCCGAGAGCCTTGCTCTTCGGCTGTTTTTATGTTAGAATAAAAAAGCCTTCCCCTAAAAAGGGGAAGGCTTTAGGGCCAAAATGTGTGGTAACAAATAAGCCTATGCATTAAAAAAGTGCACCGGATACCGGTGCACCGAAAAACGCACGCAGTAACTGTTACCACACAAGTTATTTTTCACACCCAAAAGACGATGCTAAAAAACGTGCGTTTTTGCCAAAACAAAAAAGCAACATCTTTTGAGCTGTATTTAAAACTTGTGTGGTACAACTATTATAACATATATAAGTAAAATATGTCAATACAACCGAAAGGAAATATAATGAAACAAAAAACCTGCTCATTTACGGGGCACAGAGAAATTTTGCCTCAAAACAAAAAGTTAATAGGGGAACAGACCCTGTCCGCAGCGGAAACACTTATAAAAGAAGGTGTTGACACCTTTATATGCGGTGGTGCACTGGGCTATGATACCTTGTGCGCACAAATTGTACTCTACCTTAAAAAGCGGTATGAACATATACGGCTTGTAATTGCCATACCCTGCGAGGGACAGGAAAGATATTTTAATCTGCGGGACAAGCAAATTTACTATGATATACTGGATAAAGCTGATGAGAAGGTATATGTGTCAAGAGAATATTTTGCAGGATGTATGCACAAGCGCAACCGGTATATGGTGGATAATTCTGCATATCTTATTGCCTACTGCACAAAAAACAGTGGTGGCAGCTATTATACAAGAGAATATGCAAAAAGAAATAATGTGACAGTAATAGAAATAACCGCCTGACGGCGGTTATTGTGTTTACAGCAAATGTTTTTTGTCCCACTGTGCAAATGTTGTAAAGTATACATCGGCAACCTTTTCTATTTCCTCGCGTGAATGACGGCACCACCTGTCATATATTGCCATTACGGGAAAGCCTGCAGCTTTTGCGGTTTTCATAGCGTAAATGGCATCCTCAAAAACCAAAGCTTCGTGTGGCAGCACGCCCATGCTTTCAGCTGCTTTGTAGTATATGTCAGGACTGTCCTTGCCGATGCCTGTATCCGCACAGGAAAAAATGTTGTCGAAAAAGTGGAGAATGCCCAGCCTTTTAAGTGCTGCCTTTACAAGGTATGTATCGGTAAGGGTGGCAATGCAAATCTTTACACCGTTGTCCTTAAGGCTGGTGAGCAGCTCGGGAACACATTCTTTAAGCTCCACTTCATTAAAATATGCATTTTCTATTGAATTGTTTATTTCGTCAATTATTTGCTTTACGCTCTTGGGTATACTGTATTTTTCCTTTAAGTATTCCGCCGCCTCGGCAAGGGTTTTTGTGCCGGTGGATTTTGAAATATCCTCTCTTGATTCTATACCAATACTTTCAAGATATCGCGGTCCCGCAAATCTCCATATGTGCATAGATTCTAAAAGAGTTCCGTCCAAATCAAAAATTGCGCCTTTTATTTTCATGCGTTAATCACCTTTATATCAGTTTGTTATATTATACTGTGTTTTTTGTGTAATTGCAAGGAGGTAGTGCAGTTTTTAAAGCCTTGTATGATGAGTGTACTAAAATGCACTTTTTGTACAAAAAAATGCCTTTACATTTAAAACAGAAATTGATATAATAAAAATAAACAGGAAAAGCATCCTGATGATGTATTATTTTAATCAATATAAACAAATTGAGGAGGAGAAAAAATGACAAAAAGATTATTGGCAGTTATGGCGGCAGTGCTTTTAATGTTCAGCACTTTCACCGTAACAGCAGCTGATGATGTAAATCAGCTGTTTAAAAACAACGGCTTTGAAGACGGGACAGACGCATGGACTTGTGACCCCGGTGTTGAAGTTGTTGAAGGTAAAGAAGTCTATGAAGGCAAAAAGGCAATGCATATTAAAACCGAAGAAAATGCTGCATTTGCACAGAGCCAGGACGTTGTAGGCGGAGAAGTTTATGAAATTTCGGTAATGGCAAAAAGCCCCGTTGGTACAGAGGCTGTTGTAAAGGCTGAATACTATGGCGGCGGAACTTCACAGGGTGAAAAATACCTTTCGTGGAAAGCTACCTCCGAATGGCAGAACTTTAAAGGCAAGCTTGAAATTCCCGACGGCACAACAAGAGCTTCCTTCCTGTTCCGCGTAATCCGCGGCGGTGAACTGTACTGGGATAATGTACAGCTTATCGGTAAGGGCGAAGGCGTAAAAGAAGTTGTTAAAAGAGAAGACGGCGACCCCTTCATACTTTTAAACGGTGGATTTGAAGATTATACAGACCAGTGGAACATGTCATCCTCTGCTATGCTGGTAGATAAAAAGGATGCACATACAGGCGAAGGTGCAATAAAAATTGAAACAGATGCAAACGGCGACATTTCCCAGAACATTTTTGTTGTAGAAAAGGAAAGCTATAAGGTATCCTTCTGGGCAAAGAGTCCCATTGGAACAAAAGCGGTTATCAAGGCTGAATACTACGGCGAAAGCGGTCATGTCAGCGATGAATACAAAGAATGGACAACAACAGACAGCTGGGCAGAATACAGCGGTACACTTGAAGTTCCCGAAGGAGCAAACCGTATCACACTTATGCTCCGTGTTATCCGTGGCGGTACACTCTACCTTGACGATGTTGATGTAACAGGTAAAATCTCTGAAGCAGTTCATGAAAGAGATGCGGCTATAGAGCTTGAAAAACAGAAGAAGGCAGACGAAGCTGCAGCTGCAAAGGAAGCAGAGCTTGACCATTCTCCCAAGGAACCCGTAGGTGCTGCAACAGTATTCACATCCGATGGTACCTTTGAAACTCTGGGTGCAGACGGTAATCCCGAAAACATTGACGCACACGGTGGCTGGGGCGGAGATTATGTATCTCTCACCACAGAAGAAGCACACAGCGGCACACATTCTGTAAAGATTGACACAACAAACGGCGGCAACCCCTGGGTACGCTTTACCGCATTTGATGTAAGCGGTGGCGGCGAATATCAGATTTCCTTCTGGTACAAGGGCGAAATCCGCGGTGATAAAACCTTCCAGGTTAAGTTTGAAGGTTACACAGATAACTATATAAGACCC
>JAZNUH010000091.1:0-5904 GCA_045592225.1 Clostridia bacterium
CGAGGGTGATTTTCTTCTCGACCCCATAAAAGAACACATTTCAGCATACCGCTACACCCGTGACAGTATGATGCAGACCCGCATACAAATTTCAAGCTGCGGAAACGATGCAGGACTTATCGGCGCGGCATTTTTGGGACGATAAACACAGCGAAAGCGGAAACCCACCTTTAAAAATCGAAGTTTGGATGTTAACAGGAGGTAAACCTTGTTTAAAGAAAAGCTTTTTACTTTAGCAAAGGATGTAACACAAAATACAGAAATGAAAAACCATACCACCTTTAAAATAGGCGGTACGGCGGATTATATCGTACAGCCATACTCTACCGACGAAATATGCGCGGTGCTTTCTCTTTGCCGTGAATATTCTGTCCCCGTATTTGTTATGGGCAACGGCTCCAACCTGCTTGTAGGTGACAAGGGCATCCGCGGTGTTGTTTTGAAAATAAGCAAAAATATGTCGGAAATCAAGGTAACAGGCGACGAGATTTATGCCGATGCAGGTGCGCTTTTGTCCTCTGTAGCCGCCGAAGCTTTAAAGGCTTCGCTCACAGGACTTGAATTTGCATCGGGCATCCCGGGAACCTTGGGCGGTGCAGTTTTAATGAACGCAGGCGCCTACGGCGGAGAAATGAAGGATGTTGTAACCGAGGTTTCGTATATAGGCGAAGACCTTGCCCTTCATACCACCCGCGATTTTGATTTTTCATACAGACACAGTATTTTTGAAGAAAAGGACTGGATTATAACCGGCGTTAAAATGAAGCTTAACAAAGGCTCTGCCGCTGATATAAAGGCAGAAATGGACCGTCTTGCCGCTGCAAGACGAGAAAAGCAACCCCTTACAATGCCTTCTGCCGGCAGTACCTTTAAAAGACCAAAAACAGGCTATGCCGCACAAATGATAGATGAGGCAGGTCTGCGCGGCTTTAGTGTAGGCGGTGCCGCCGTATCCGAAAAGCACGCGGGCTTTGTTGTAAACACAGGCGATGCCACCGCCGCTGATGTTGTAGAGCTTATGCAGGCGGTAAGTGACAGGGTTTATCAGAACACAGGCGTTACACTTGAAGCCGAGGTGAAAAAGGTCGGCGAATTCTAACGAATGGAGAAAACATATGAGACTTGTAATTGTAACAGGAATATCAGGCGCAGGCAGAACCCGCGCAATCCGCTGCCTGGAGGATCTGGGTTATTACTGCGTTGACAATATGCCCCCCGCACTTATAGGCAAGTTTGCCGAAATGTGCGAGCAGTCACAGGGCAAGCTTTCAAACGTTGCCATGGTTGTTGACGTGCGCGGCGGAGAAATGTTCTCCGAGCTTTCGGCAGAGCTTGCAGCAATGAAGGAAAAGGGCTTTAACTATGAGGTGCTCTTTCTTGATGCCTCTGATGATGTTCTCATTAAAAGATATAAAGAAAGTCGCCGCAGCCACCCCCTTTCAAAGGGCAGGGTAATTGACGGCATTATGCGCGAACGTGTTCTGCTCGGTGAAATAAAGGAGCAGGCAAACCACGTTATAAACACCTCCTCCCTCACCGTTGCTTCCCTTAAGAAAAGAATTACCGCTCTGTATTCCGAGGCATCCGATGTTTCACATATGGAAATAAGCGTTGTGTCCTTCGGCTTTAAATACGGTATTCCCATGGACAGTGACCTTATGTTTGACGTGCGTTTTCTTCCCAACCCGTTTTATATTGACGACTTGAAGCACAAAACAGGAAACGACAAAGAGGTAAATGATTTTATAATGCAGTATGAGGTTTCAAAAACCTTTTTCAAAAAGCTTGCCGATATGGTCAAATTCCTCATTCCCCAGTATATAGAAGAAGGAAAAAGCGACCTTGTAATTGCAATCGGCTGTACCGGTGGACATCACCGCAGTGTTACACTTGCAAACCTTTTGGGCAAAGAGCTTGAACAGGCTAAAATACACGCAACTGTAACCCACCGTGATTTTAATAAAAAGTAGGAGGCTGACAAAATGAACGACCCACGTATTGTTGCTCTGGGCGGAGGAACAGGTCTTTCAACTATGCTCCGCGGATTAAAAAAATATACAAATGATATTACCGCCATTATCACCATGACCGATGACGGCGGCGGCTCGGGTGTGCTTCGTCAGGATTTGGGTATGCTCCCTCCGGGTGATATCCGTAACTGTCTGCTTGCCCTTGCCGAAATAGAGCCCTCTCTCGATACACTTTTCCGCTACCGCTTTGGTGACGGAATGCTTAAAGGGCAAAGTCTCGGCAACCTTATTCTTGCGGCTATGAACGGAATATACGGTTCCTTTGACGAGGCTATAAAGCATGCCCACGAGGTTTTTGCGGTAACAGGCAGGGTTATGCCCGTCACCTGTGACGATATACGAATGTATGCCGTTTTCGAGGATGGCGGCGCAGTTTTCGGCGAGTCAAAAATTGCCGAAGCAAAAATAAAGCACGGCTGTAAAATACAGCGCATAGGTCTTTCCGCACCCCATGTAACTCCTTCACAGGGCGTTATACCCTCCATAGAAGAAGCCGATATGATTATACTCGGCCCCGGCAGCCTTTACACAAGCATTCTGCCAAACCTGTTGGTGGATGAGGTTGCAGACGCTATAAGAAAAAGCTCTGCCCTTAAGGTTTATGTGTGCAACGTAATGACACAGGTGGGCGAAACCGAAGGCTATTCCGCCTTTGACCATGTAAGTGCCATTATTCAGCACTGCGGCGAGGGACTTATTGACACCTGTATTGTAAACACCGGCAGTATTGCAGGCGAGGTTTTGCACCGCTATGAAAGTCTTGAAGGTGCACAGCCTGTTTTGATAGATGATGAGGCATTTACCCGTGCAGGCATCACTCTTGTAAGGGCGGAAATTGCAAAGGTTAAAGACGACCTGGCACGTCACGACCCCAAAAAGCTTGCCCACGAAATTATGAAGCTTATGCCCAACACACAAAGAATAACAGGATAGGAGAAATAATATGGAAGATAAACATTTTGCCGTACTTATTGACGCTGAAAATGTTTCGGACAGATACATAAAATTTATTTTTGACGAATTATCAAACGACGGAATAGTTACCTATAAAAGAATTTACGGAGACTGGACCACACCCGGCCTTTCCTCCTGGAAAAAGGTACTGCTCGACTATTCCATAACCCCCATTCAGCAGTATTCCTACACATCGGGTAAAAATTCCACCGACTCGGCAATGATTATTGATGCAATGGATATCCTTTACACAGGCAAGGTAGAGGGTTTTTGCATAGTTTCAAGCGACAGCGATTTTACCCGCCTTGTTTCAAGACTGCGCGAATCGGGAATGTATGTTATAGGCATGGGCGAGAAGAAAACCCCCTCACCCTTCATATCTGCCTGCAGTAAATTCAAATATCTCGATGTACTCAGCCGTACAGCCAATGCTGACACACAGGCAAATGACACAGAAACCAACGTAACACCCCTGGCAGATGTTAAAAAGGCTATTTTGGCTGTTACCAACGATATTTCTGACGATGACGGCTGGAGCTCACTGAGCGAGCTGGGCAACGTGCTTTTAAAACGTATACCCGACTTTGACGTGCGAAACTACGGCTATGCAAAGCTTACACCCTTTATTTCATCTTTGGGTGATTTTGAAATAAAGTCGGTACCCAAAAACAACCTTAACATAATTTATGTACGCCGAAAATAGGTAAATTATGTAAATTTTATCGAAAATTAAATAATTTTGTAACAATTTTTTAATTTTCTATTGAACTTTTCTTTATTATGATATAAAATGATAATGTGACATTAGCTGTCACACTAAGAAAGCAGGCATTAAATTGAGAGTTATTTCAGGTACTGCCAAAGGCAGACGCCTTATTACCAAACCGGGTGAAGAAACAAGACCCACTATCGACAGAGTAAAGGAAGCGGTTTTCAGCATGCTTCAGAACCGCATTTATGCCTCCCGCGTTTTAGACCTTTTTGCAGGCAGCGGTGCTTTGGGCATTGAGGCTTTGTCAAGAGGTGCAGAGCACGCCGTCTTTGTTGAAAAGGACAGCGCAGCGGTAAAGATTGTGGAGCAAAATCTTAAAGATACCCGCCTTTGGGACAAGTCCCGGCTCATAAAGGGAGATGCCTTGGCCTTCCTTGGCAAGGCAACAGAAAGCTTTGACATAATTTTTATTGACCCGCCCTATGCCGCCGGCCTTTACGGCGAGGTTTTTTCTCTTATTTGCAGCGGCGGTCTGCTGGCTCCCGACGGCATAATAATATGTGAGCATAAAACCGGCACCGAGCTTCCCCTTTGTCCTCCCCTTTTGCAGGTTTCGGACAGAAAATACGGTAATGTTTCGGTGGCTGTACTTAAAAAGGAGAGCATATGAAATCAGCAGTTTATCCCGGCAGCTTTGACCCTATCACCAACGGTCATATAGATATAATTGAACGAAGTGCAAAAATATTTGATAAGGTGTATGTTGCAATACTGCAAAACAGCAGTAAAAATCCCCTGTTTTCGGTGGATGAGCGCCGTAGCCTTATAGAACGTGTTACCACTCATATTCCAAATATAGAGGTGACGGTTTTTAACGGACTTTTAGTAGATTATATGAAACAGATTGGCGCAAGTGTTATTATAAAAGGGCTCCGCGCGGTCAGCGACTTTGAGTATGAATTCCAGATGGCACTTACAAACAGTAAGCTTGACAGCGAAATAGAAACCCTGTTTATGATGGCAAGCGCACAAAACCAGTACCTGAGCTCCAGTATTGTTAAAGAGGTTGCCCGTTATAAAGCAAACCTTGACGGACTGGTTCCCGGTTCAATAATGCAAGATATTTATAATAAAATAGAAGGAGGGAAATAGCAATGGAAATATTCGATATTATTGATCAGCTTGAGGATATCATTGAAAGTAGCTTTACATTGCCTATAATTTCTAAAACACTTATCAATAAGGACGATGTAATGGAGCTTTTAAGCGATTTAAGACTCCGTCTGCCCGAAGACCTTAAACAGGCTAAATGGGTACAGGAAGAACGTTCCGGCATTATTGCAGGCGCTCATCAGGAAGCAGGTAACATTCTTAAAAGTGCTGAAGAAAAGGTTGCCGAAATGATTGAAGAAAACGAAATCACAAAGAAGGCATATGACCAGGCAAACGAAATTATCACAAATGCGCAGAAAAACGCAAGAGAAATCCGCCTTGGCGCACGCCAGTATGCAGAAAGTCTGCTCGCTGACCTTGAAGGTCGTCTTACAGGACAGATCGAAGAAATCAAAGCAGGCAGAAACGAACTGCGTAAATAGAATATTTTTTAATACTCTGCATAAAATGAAAGTAAAAAGGTTTAAGATAATGTCTTTTCATCTTAAACCTTTTTAAAAATTGCGGAGGATTATTAAAATGTTCAAAACTTTAAATCTCAAAAAAATTTTAGCGGCATTGCCTATGGTTCTTGCCCCGTTGGTGCTGGGCTTTGCGGTAAGTATGCTGATTGGTGATACTGAAGGCTTTTACTTTTCACTCACCCGTCCGCCCCTTGCACCGCCGCCCATAGTCTTCCCCATCGTGTGGAGTATACTCTATCTGCTTATGGGCATTTCATCATACCTGGCACGCGACTGCAAAGCTACCCTGTGGCTTTTTTATGCAGGTCTTTTTATGAACCTTTTGTGGACAGTACTCTTTTTCGGCTTGCACCTTGTGGGTTTTTCCGCACTTTGGATTGTACTTTTGCTGATTGAGTCGCTGTTTACTCTGGCAAGCTTTTTAAAATGCAACAGACTGTCGGGTGTTTTGTTTATCCCCTACATTCTGTGGCTTGCCTTTGCCGCTTACCTTAATATAGGAATATATATTCTCAATATGTAATCGAGGAATAAAACTTTCAAATGAAAATAGGAAACATTACAACAGAAA
>JAZNUH010000092.1:0-23486 GCA_045592225.1 Clostridia bacterium
GATAAGGAGGATTAATTTATGAAAAAAATTTGTTGCACGCTTTTAATTTTTCCTCTTTTATTCTTATCCGGTTGCTATCAGCGGCGCGAAATCAATACTCTGCCCATTGTAATGGGCTTTGGTATTGATGCAGCAGAGAACGGCCCCCAATTCATATCACAGATTGCCATTCCCTCAAACATTGTATCCGGCGGCAACATTTCGTCCTCAAACGAAGGCAAATCACCATATGTAAATATTGTTTCCGAAGGTGATTTTTCTTTTCCTTCTCTGCGTTCATCTGCAAATATGCTTGGCGACAAACTGTATATGGCGCACAATCTGCTCGTTGTGTTTGGTCAGGATGTGGCCGAACAGGGCATAAACAACTATATGGATTTTTTCCTCCGTGACCATGAACTACGGCTTAATATGTATACCCTTGTGGCCGACGGCAAAGCCTCGGATATACTTGCATCTGATTCGGATTTCCATTCCATTCCCGCCATACACATCACAAAGCTTGTAGAAGCACTTGACGAAACGGCGCTTGGTGTAAATAAAAATGCATTTGACTATTTTTCGTGCATTTCAAGCGGTAAACGTTCAACTCTTATGCCGCTGATACACATTACTCAAAATGACGGCAAGGACACATTACAGATTAACGGAACGGCTGTTTTTTCAGGGGATAAAATGGTCGGTACGCTGGACACCTACCAAACCCGCGGATATTTGTGGGCAACGGGCGACGTGTCAAATTCGGTTATAACTGCTTCGGTTTATGATACTCCTGTAACGGTTGAGGTTTTACAATCAAATGGCAACCTTTCTGTTTCAGCAAACGGAAATAACATTACCGCAGAGGTGAATGTTGTTATTGATGCCAATATAGGCAGTGTTCACGGTAAAGCAGACTTTTCCGACCCGGCTGCAACAAATGCCCTGCAAAAGTCTGTTTCGCAAAACATTACGCAGGAAATCAAGGCGGCTTTTGATACCTCAAAACAACTTAATTCCGATTTTTTTGGTCTGGAAGAATCACTCTATCGCCACGATTTTAAAGCATGGAAAGAAATTAAACACTGTTGGGACAAAGTTTTCCAGAATGCACAGATAAAAATAAATGTTGAAACCAAAATTTTAGAAACAGGCAGAATTCAACGCAAACCGGGAGGTCAATAATGACAGACAGAATAACAAATTCGGATTTTTATTTTGCAGTTGCGTGCTTTATACAGGGCTCGGTGCTATTGTCCGCGTACGGACTTGACCGCACAAGACAGGATACATGGCTTATTGTTATATTGGGTTTTGTAATCTCCCTTTTTGTTATTCTGCTTTATTCTTCGCTGGCCGGCAGACATCCCGGCAAAAGCCTTTATGATATGCTCCCTTCTGTATTCGGTAAAACAGCGGGCAAAATTCTGATACTTTTGTATTTGCTTGTTTTTCTTTCTGTTGCAACCTTTAATCTTCGTGACACCGGCGATTTTTCAATTGTATATATTATGCCCGAAATGTCGCTTTTTGTAATGACAACAATATTTACATTGCTCTGCTTTTTTGCTGTTCAAAGCGGCGTACACAACCTTTTACGCTACGGATTTCTGCTGTTTTTTGTCACAGCGGTTATAATACTTATAAATACAATTCTTCTGCTTGACAGAATAAATTTTGAAAACTTCTTGCCTGTTTTAACTTTGGACCTTCCGGACTGTTTGCAAGGAACTCATTTTACTGTTTCTGTTTCATTTTGCGAAATTATTGTCTTTTTGACCGTCATCCCTATCCTCGGAGAAACCCACAAACTGAAAAAAGGGTTCCTTACCGGTGCAATTTTAGGTTTTGTCTCCTTTTTAATCATTGTACTGTGCGAAATTGCCGTGTTGGGTACAACGGCATATATTCTGATCTCCCCCTATTATGAAACGGTGCGTCTTATAAACACCTTTGATGTGCTGACTCGCCTTGAAACTCTTTTTGCCTTTATGCTTATTGTTATGAAGTTCTTTAAAATAAGTCTGTTGTATTACGCTGTATCCTTTGGCGTAGCAAAGCTTTTGGGGACAAAAATTAATACCTGGATTAATTTGCTCACCGGAACTGTACTTGTTATATTTACCCTCCGCGCCGTGGATTCAGGTACACAATTACGTAACCTCAGCACTTCCGCTTACCCATATATGCTGAGTGTTTTTGAGATAATAATCCCTCTGATTATGCTTGTTTTAACAATAATTCGCCAAAAAACAAAAAAAAGTTTATAAATTTTCAGTTCATTATATAGCCCATTTCGACGTTTTTCGACAATTTTAAAACGATAATCTGCGATTTGTTGACTGGTAATTTTGTAATATTTTTCCATGCATCATTTTTCGTCAAAAAATACTGTTGCAATCTGACTTTAGATAGATTATAATAGGATGCACTCACCCCAAAAAATGGTTAAGGAGGCAGATTCATTTGGAAATTCTACAACTGACAACACAATTTACCACTCAGGATAACAGGCAGTACCATCTGCGCTATTCGGTTTTTCACGAGCCCGCTGACAAAGATTTCCCCGACGGATATTCTATATCGGTTGAGCTTATGAGCCCATACGGTACCGAAACAGCAACAGCCCACCGCATATCCAATTTTGAAAATGTATGTACCCTTGCTCATATCCTGTGCAAAAACACGGTAACCCCTGTAACGCTTGACGATGTCATAAGTGACTACATAACCGCCGCTTTATCTGCCTGAACATCTCCTCCCCTTTTCTCTTTCAAACCGATAAATAATATTGTCAAATTTAGAAAAAACTATTGACTAATACCACCCATCAGATATATAATATTGTATTATTTGTGGTTAACAACTAAGGAGGAGTTAAAAAACAATGAAGGTTAAAAGCATCATTGGGTTGATTATCACATTAGCGATAATCGCCGGCCTTGTATTTACGGCAGTTTGCGGTTTTACAATCACTATGCCGATTTCAGGGAATCAGTATTATTTTACCAGTGTTATGGATCCTGACACCGGTATCAAAAGAGGTCTTGACCTCGTAGGAGGTTCCATAGTTTCTCTCGACGCAAGCATTGACAATCCTACAGATACGGATATGGAAGCTGTTGTTGAGGTTATGAGAAAGCGTCTTGACAACGAAGGCTATTACGATGCAATCGTTGAAAGACAGGGAAACAAAACAGTTCGTATCTCCATCCCCAATATTTCCGACCCCGAAGAAGCTGTTCAGCTTTTAAAGGCTACTGCAAAGCTTACATTTGTAGACTCTGACGGCAACGAAATTATGCAGGGTAGCGAGGACGTTAAAAACGCAACCTACGTTTATGGTCCTGTAAGCGAAAACGGTGCTGCTGTTCACCACGTTCAGCTTGAACTTACAGCATCAGGTCAGCAGAAGTTTACAACTGCAACTGCTGCCGCAGCTTCAAAGCCTGACGGAAGCAACTATATCTCTATCAAGCTTGATGATACTGTTATCTCAAGCCCCAGAGTAAGCGAAACCATCAACTCTACAACCTGTGTTATCACAGGTGACTTTACAGAAGAATCTGCAAAGGCTCTGGCAGGTCAGATTCAGAGTGGTCAGCTGCCCTTCAGTCTTGTTGAGTCCGAACTCCGTAGCGTAGGTCCTACACTTGGTGACAAGGCTCTTGAAACAAGTCTTCTGGCTGCTGCTATCGGTATCGCAATCGTTATACTCTTTATGATGTTCTTCTACCGTGCTCCCGGTGTTATGGCAGGTATAGCTCTTATCGGTTATATTGCTCTCGTGGCTCTGGTTGTTGCTGGTTACTTCCTGCCCTCATCCTTCAAGCCCACACTCACTCTGCCGGGTATTGCAGGTATAATTCTTTCAATAGGTATGGCAGTTGATGCTAACGTAATTATATTCGAAAGAATAAAAGAAGAGCTCCGCGCAGGCAAAACCGCAAAGGCCGCTGTTCAGGCAGGCTTTAACAGAGCACTTTCTGCTATCATCGACGGTAACATTACAACCATTATTGCCGCTGTTGTTCTCGGCTACTTTGGTACAGGTACAATCAAGGGCTTTGCCGTTACACTTGCTATCGGTGTTATCATCAGTATGATAACTGCTATATTCGTAACACGTCTGCTGCTTAACATTATGCTTAATCTCGGTGTTACAAGCCCCGCACTCTTCGGTGTAAAAATGGAGAAGGAGGTTGTAAACAATGATTAATTTTATTGACAAGAAAAATATATTCTTCATAGTTTCAGCTGCAGTTATCCTTATTGGTATAATCTGTTTTGCTATTTTCGGTGGACTTAACCTGGGTCTTGACTTTACAGGCGGTACTGCTATTACAATTGATATGCACGCAGAATTCAATGACCAGGACATTATTAAAATAGTTAAAGATACCACAGGTCTTGAAGCATCTGTTCAGAAGCTGGGTGATGCTAAAACAGAAGCATATATCCTTATTGAAGAAATAGACACAGAAAAACGTGACGCTATAGTTGATGCAATCAAAGAAAAGTACTCTCTCAATCAAGAAGATGTACTGGATGTTACAAACGTAAGTGCAAGTGCAAGTGAACTTCTTCTCGCAAATGCTCTTCAGGCAATTTCGTGGGCAGTACTTGCAATGCTTATCTACATTACCTTCCGTTTTAACTTCCGTTCAGGCTTATCCGCAATTATAGGTCTTGTACACAATGTGCTTGTTATGCTTGCTGTATATGCTATATTCCAGTTGCCCATCAACTCCACATTCGTTGCAGCTATTCTTACTATTGTAGGTTACTCAATTAACGATACAATCGTTGTATTTGATAAAATCCGTGAAAATGCAAAACGTGATTCACGCACAGCATTTGGTAAGATTGCAAACACAAGCCTTAACCAGACAATGCTCCGTACACTTAACACCTCACTGACAACTCTGTTTACAATTACAGCACTTTATATTCTGGGTGTAACCTCCATTAAGGAATTTGCGCTTCCCATCATCATAGGTGTTATTGTTGGAACATATTCATCAATTTGTATTGCAACTCCTCTTTGGGTAGTTCTTAAAAATTTCACATTCAAAAAGGCTTCTAAAAAGCACTAAGATAAGTAGTAAAAAAGCAGGTCGTCGATGACCTGCTTTTTTTATTTATTGAATGCTGTTTTTATCGCTTTTGCCGAGCTTTGCACAAAATCCACTATTTTAAATCTCATTTCAACCGAGGGTGTGCTTTGTGTGATTAGCTCATAACTTTCCTCGGACAAATTCTCACGCAGAACCTTCATTGACTCGCTGTCACTTACCCCTACAGATGCATCAACAAAGCAGAGTGGCGGAAACATAACACACCACCAGTTCTTCCCTTCTGCCCTGCCTATTTCAATACGAAGTGCATAATACTCACCTGCCGGCAATGTAATGTTTTCATATTGCTTTGCAGGAAAATCAAAGTCCCCCGTTTTAAGCTTTACATCATAATCATAACCCTGCTTTCTTATTTCATCCCGTGCCACCTTTTCTAAGGCTTCCAGATTGTGCTCCAAAAGCCTTTTAGACTCAGCCGGACTTGTACTTTGGCAAAATATCTCTCTTCCCTCATTTAGTATTCTGTCACGTACCAACAGTTTAAGCTGCTGATCTTCCGTACTGTCACTGTTTGCAATAACATGGAGCCGTATTATATTATGTGCAATATCTGATTGTATGTTCTCCGAATAAACTGTTACACCCAGGGTTATAATAATTCCCGCAATTACCGCGCAGAAAAGTTTTTTCATATATTTCACCTCACAAATAATTATTGACAAGGTAAAACATGATTATACAGCCTGTACTAAAAAATTCTTGAAACAGGCTTTGCAATATATGCCACAATATGCATTTTTTTCAGTCTTAGCCGTGCGTTTTCTGCCTGTTTTTCATTGTCAAAAATTCCAAATACGGTTGAACCGCTTCCGCTCATAAGAGTTCCTACTGCACCCTCTTTTGCCAGCATGTCACGGTACTTTGTAATACGATGGTGCTTTGCCGCCACTACCGGTTCAAGCACATTGTACATGCCGCCGCAAAGTGCAATAATGTCTCCGTCATTTAATGCTTTTATCATCCCGTCAGTATCGGGTCTTTGTGTTATTTTGTTTATGTCAAATTCCTGATACACGCTTTTTGTACTTACCGAAAAGGGCGGTTTTACAATTACTATATAACATTCGGGCATATTGGCAAGAGGTGTCATAACCTCTCCCACTCCCTCGCACAGACAGGTGCCACCCTTCATACAAAATGGCACATCCGCACCGCAGGATAAAGCAATTTCAAAAAGCTTTTCAGGGGACACGGCATCCTTATACCTGTGATTCAAAGCATTCAGCACCGCCGCCGCATCTGTACTGCCGCCGCCCAGACCGCCGCCTATAGGTATAACCTTTTTTATATACATTGAAACACCCGTTTTTATGTCTGCAGCTTCAAGAAAAGCCTTGGCAGCACGCACTGCAAGATTTCTTTCATCAACGGGTAAAAAGGGTAACGAGCATTTAGCCTCGACACCCTCTCCTTCAAAGTTCATTGTAATTTTGTCAAAGAGAGAAACTGTCTGCATTATGGACCTGAGCAGATGATAGTCGTCTTCTCTTTTTCCCGTTATATCAATAGACAAATTTATTTTAGCATTTGCCCTTACAATTATGCTGTTCATTAGATTTCCTCAATAATTTTCTTAAGATACTTCTTAAACGGACCGTTAATATCCTCTCTCCTGAGCGCATATTCAACGGTTGCTTCTAAAAATCCCTGCTTGTTGCCCACATCATAACGTCTGCCGATAAAATCATAGGCATATACAGGTTCTTTGCTCATAAGTGTTACCAGACCGTCTGTAAGCTGTATTTCTCCGCCCACACCTCTTGCTGTGGTTTCAAGAATGCTGAATATTTGGGGAGTAATAATATATCTACCCAGTGCCGCTACACAACTGGGAGCATTTTCAGGTGCGGGTTTTTCAACCATACCTGTCATTTTGTAAACTCTGTCCTTTATAAGCTCGCCGGCAATAATTCCGTATTTTGATACCTGCGACCTGTCAACTGTCTGCACACCAAGCACACTGCCTTGCACTTCGTCAAAAACTTCAACCATCTGCTTAAGGCAGGGTTTTTCTGCATATACCAGGTCATCGCCAAGTAAAACCGCAAAGGGTTCATTTCCCACAAAGGACTTTGCACATAAAACCGCATGACCAAGTCCAAGAGCCTGCTTTTGGCGTACAAAATGTACATTTGCCATAGCCGATATTTTTTGCACCTGTTCTAAAAATTCATACTTTCCGCCCTTTTCAAGCTCTGTTTCAAGCTCGTAGGATTTATCAAAGTGATTTTCAATATCCTGCTTACCTCTGCCAATGATTATAAGAATATCTTCTATTCCCGAATCCACCGCCTCTTCAACAATGTACTGGAGAGTGGGTGTGTCAACTATGGGCAGCATTTCCTTGGGCACTGCCTTTGTAAATGGTAAAAATCTTGTACCAAATCCCGCTGCAGGTATAACCGCCTTTTTAACCTTCATTTTCATTTTCCTCCTTTGTATTCCAGGCATCAAGACCCTTTACTGCGGTAAAAAGCCTTTCCTTAAGCCCATGATTTTCTTTAGTAAGTGCCGCTATTGTGTCCTTTATATACTGACGCTTTGTATTCCCATCAGCAGGACAGGGATTTTTTACAACCACAACTTCATTTCTTGCAACGAAACCACGCACATCCGACTCAGACATATATATAAGGGGACGGATAACATGTATGTCCTTCCTGTCCAGATAGGTCACAGGATTAAAACAGCTTATTCTGCCCTCATAAAATAGGCACAGGAAAAAGGTTTCAATAACATCGTCGCTGTGATGCCCAAGCGCAACCTTTCTGCATCCGTTTTCAATAGCTGCATCATGCAGAGCGCCTCTGCGCATTTTTGCACACAATGAGCAGGGGTTCTTCTCCTGACGAACATCGAAAAGAATTTCTGCAATATCTGTCTTTTTTATAATAAGCTCCATATCATGCTTGGCAAACATTTGCTTCAGCGGCTCAAAATTTGCGTCCTTAAAGCCCATATCAAGTGTTATGGGTACAACATCAAACTTTTTGGGATAAAAGCGTTTAAGGGCATTTAACGCGAGTGCAAGGGTAATACTGTCCTTACCGCCCGAAACACCAACGGCAATTCTGTCCCCGTCATTTATCATATTGTAATCATCCACCGCGCGGCGGACATAACTTAATGCTCTCCTCATTTGTTCTCCTCAATCATACGGAGTAAATCCTCTTCCGAAATTATGGTAATGCCAAGGTCTTCTGCTTTGGTAAGCTTGGAGCCTGCCTCTTCGCCTGCAAGGACGTAGTCGGTCTTTTTGGACACACTGCCCGAAACTTTGCCCCCCCACTCTTCAATAAGCTTTGATGCTTCACTTCTTGACATGGTGGGTAATGTTCCCGTAAGCACAAAGGTTTTGCCTGAAAACAGTTCTCCCGATGCAGTTGCAAGCGACATTGTGTTTATCCCTGCGCTACGCATTTTGTCAATGTTTTTCAGGGCATTTTCATCGGCAAAATAAGCCTTTATACTTGCCGCCATTTTATCGCCTATTTCATCTACACTGCTTATATCCTCAGCACTTGCCGCCATAAGACTGTCAAGGTCACCGTAGTGCTTTGCCAGAAGACTTCCCGCGCGCTTACCTATATGGCGTATGCCAAGGGCAAAAATAAGCGCCGCAAGGTCGCGCTGTTTGGAGTTTTCTATGGCATTTATAAGGTTTTCTGCACTCTTTTGACCCATTTTATCTATCTCTGCAATCTGTTCAGCTTTGAGATAGTACAAATCACCCGTTTCGTGTATCAAATCATTTTCCATAAGCTTTGTAACAAGTGACGGTCCCAGACCTTCTATATCCATGGCATCACGGGATGCAAAATGAATTATGCGTCTTTCTGCCTGTGCTCCGCATCTGTCACCTACACAGCGGTATGCCGCCTCATTTTCCTCGCGTATAACAGGTGCACCACACACAGGGCAGGCATCAGGCATAACAAAGTCATATTCCTCTCCGCTTCTCTTTTCGGGCAGGGATTTAACCACCTCGGGTATAATATCTCCCGCCTTCTGGATTATAACTCTGTCTCCGATTTTTATGTCCTTACCGGTGATAAAATCAACATTGTGCAAGGTTGCACGGCTTACAGTTGTGCCTGCAATTCTCACAGGCTCAAGCACTGCATTGGGTGTAACCGCTCCCGTTCTGCCAACCTGTATTATAATATCCTTAAGGGTTGTTTCCTTCTGCTCAGGCGGGTATTTGTATGCCGCTGCCCATCGTGGATATTTAGATGTACTGCCAAGCATATTTCTTTGCTCAAGCGAGTTTATTTTTACAACTGCGCCGTCAATGTCATAGGGCAAAGAATCTCTGGAGTCACCAATTTCACCTATTCTTTTTATAACCCCCTCCATACCGTCACACACATCATACGGAATAACCTTAAAGCCAAGCTCTGTCAGAATATCAAGTGATTCTGCGTGTGTGGAGTAAGAAATACCTTCCGCCGCCTGAATATTAAACACAAAAATATCAAGCTGACGGGATGCGGTAATACTCGGGTCAAGTTGCTTGAGCGAGCCTGCCGCTACGTTTCTGGGGTTTGCAAAAAGACTCTTGCCTTCCCTTTCCCGCTGCTCGTTCAGGGAATAAAACACCTTTCTCTGCATAAACACTTCACCTCGCACCTCAAGGTAAGGCACAGGTGAATTAAGTCTTAAAGGCACAGAGCGTATAGTTTTAATATTTGCGGTAACATCCTCGCCTTCCACTCCGTTACCTCTTGTTGAGCCACGTACAAACATTCCGTCGCGGTATTCAAGAGATACAGACAAGCCGTCAATTTTGGGTTCAACCGAATATTCGAATTTACCGTCTATTGAGCCTTTCATTCTTTTGTCAAACTCATACAGCTCATCATAGGAAAAAACGTCGTTAAGACTTTCCATGGGAACTGTGTGTATAACAGTTTTAAAACCGGGCAAAGGCTCACCGCCCACCCTTTGCGTTGGCGAATCGGGTGTTACAAGCTCCGGATGCTCTTTTTCCATGCGTTTAAGCTCACCCATAAGCTTATCATACTCAAAGTCGCTTATGGTTGGAGTGTCCAGAACATAATACATTTTACTGTGATAATTTATAATATCGCGAAGTTCATTTATATCCATTTTACATACCTTCCTTATCTTATATATTTTACTATACAAGGTAATGATATGTAAAGCCTTTTTTATTTTTTGGCATGAAAAAAAGCCATCAGAAAGATGGCTTTTTGTTTGTTCCCACGTATAACCTCAAAGCGAGAGATTACTTGTGATTTGCGAAACATTCGCTGCAGTAGATGGGTCTGTCGTTCTTGGGCAGGAAAGGTACCTTTGCTTCCTTACCACAATCTGCACATATTGCTGTGTGCATTTCACGATTTTCGCGAGCAGCCTGTTTTCTCTGAACGCGGCATTCTTTACAACGTAAAGGCTCGTTCTGGAAACCCTTTTCTGCGTAGAATTCCTGTTCACCAGCTGTGAATACGAATTCTGCTCCGCAATCCTTGCATACTAATGTTTTGTCTTCGAACATAAAATGATCCCCTCACTTTGAATTTTGTTGACCCCTATCGGAATTGAACCAAACCTTTCGCACACCTTGCACGATTGCTCACCAGAGCTACAGGGCATATTTATGGAGCGGGTAACGGGAATCGAACCCGCACAGCCGGCTTGGGAAGCCGGAACTCTGCCTTTGAGCTATACCCGCATCACTTAAAGTTAGCTATGTACTTTTCCAGCTTGCGTTTTATGCGCTGCAATGCATTATCTATAGCCTTAGGCTCTCTGCCTAAAACACTGCCTATATCCTGATAGGATTTGCCCTGAAGGTAAAGGGACAGCACTCTGCATTCAAATGTGCTGAGTATTTCGTCCATTTTCAGGTGTATATCCTCAAACTGCTCCCTGTTTATCATTATCTCTTCAGGGTTTACAGTTGTTTTATCCTCTCCCAGAACATCCATAAGGGTGGTTTCATACTCCTCGTCATAAAGAGGTCTGTTAAGGGATATGTAGGTGTTAAGAGGCATATGCTTCTGTCGTGTTGCTGTTTTAATAGCTGTAATAATCTGACGTGTTATACAAAGCTCTGCAAAAGCTTTAAAGCCCGACTGCTTGTCAGGTGAATAGTCACGCACTGCTTTGAAAAGACCAATCATTCCTTCCTGAATTACATCTTCCCTGTCAGCACCCACAAGAAAATATGTTCTTGCGCGACGGCGTACAACACTGCTGTATTTGTTCATAATACGTTCAGTTGCCATTACATCGCCTTTTTGTGCCAGCAAAACAACTTCTTCATCGCTCATCGCCTTTAAATTTTCTAAAGTATAGTCATTACCTGTTTCAACCATTTATAATGACCTCCTTTTGAAAATAAAGGTAATTACACAACACGACTATTATATGATATCAAAATAATTTTGTCAAGGAAAATTAAAAAAAAGAAATTTAAAAACCAAACAACATCAAAAAAGCGGTGTAAAAATCTTTTTTACACCGCCCTGCGTTATTCGTCCCGGCTTTTTTTCATAACATGTATGTCATTCGGGTAAATATTAAGTCCTACCTGTGTGCCCGGCTCTTCCATAAGGGTACTGTGAATTTTCCATTCGGTATCCCCTGCTTTAACAGCCATTTCATAATGCACGCCCTTAAAGAATACGCTTTGCACTACACCCTCGAGCATTCCCTCGCCCGATGGTACAAGCTTTATATCCTCGGGTCTTATTACAATGTCAACGTCCTCGTCTTTTTCAAAGCCCTTGTCAACGCATTCAAAAGTGCGTCCCTCAAAGGTAACCTTGTAGTCCTCATTCATTACACCGTCAACAATATTGCTTTCACCTATGAAGCGTGCAACAAATCTGTTCTGCGGTTCATTATATATGTCAACAGGCGTACCTATCTGCTGGATTTTTCCCTGTGTCATAACCACAATTGTGTCACTCATTGTAAGAGCCTCTTCCTGATCGTGAGTTACATATATAAAGGTTATCCCCAACGATTTTTGCAGGTTTTTAAGCTCCATCTGCATTTCCTGTCTGAGCTTTAAATCAAGTGCACCTAAAGGCTCGTCAAAGAGCAATACCTCCGGTTCGCAAACAACTGCACGTGCTATCGCCACTCTCTGCTGCTGTCCGCCCGACAAGGAGTTTGGCATACGCTTTTCATATCCGGGCAAGTTAACAAGCTTAAGCGCCCATTTTACCTTTTCACGTATTTTGTCCTCAGGCATTTTTTTAATGCGCAGTCCAAAAGCAATGTTCTCATAAATATTCATATGAGAAAATAACGAATACTTCTGGAACACCGTGTTAAAGTTGCGTTTGTTGGGCGGTATTGCACCAATATCCTCGCCCTTATACAAAACCTCGCCTTTGTCCGGAGTTTCAAATCCGCCTATAATACGCAGAGTTGTGGTTTTACCGCAACCGCTGGGTCCCAGCAGAGTGAGAAATTCATTTTCTCGTATATACAGATTAAAATTATCAAGTACAGGTTGGTCACCGTCAAAGGATTTTGAAATACCAACCAAATCAATAATATGCTTGCTCAAATTTTTATCCTCCCGTATTTTTAGAAAGATGCCAGATATTCTGTCCACACCTTATCATAAAGCTGTGTGCCTTCCTGACCAAGATAAATATATACCTCTGTATCTTCAAGGCGTGCCGCCGTAGGATATGCAAAGGAATTTTTCACCTCGGGCTCAAGTGCCTCATACGCACCTGTATGAGGTGTTGAATATCCTATTTCCTCGCAGTTTCGAAGTGCAATTTCTGTTTCACACATAAAGTTTATAAACTTTTCTGCAATTTCCTTGTTGGGTGAAGACGCAGGAATTACCATTGAGTCAAAAAACAGGTTTGTTGTTTCTTCGGGAATGGCAAATGCAAGGTCGGGATTTTCACTGATGCAGTATGCCGCATCGCCTGAATACATAAGAGCAATTGCCGCTTCCCCTGCTATCATTTTATCCATACCCTCGTCGCCTACTCTGCCGAGAATAACATCCTTTTGTGCAACAAGCTTGTTCTTTGCTTTTTCAAGTTCTGCGGGATTTGTGCTGTTAAAGGAATATCCCAGACTGCAAAGTGCAACACCGAGCGCATCACGCACATCGTTTTTCATAAGTATATCATTTTTATATTTGTTTGAGAAAAGAATATCCCATGTAAACTTTGATTCCGAAACCTTTGTTTTATCATAGAGTATACCAAGTGTGCCCCACATATAGGGAACAGAATACTCATTGTTCGGGTCAAATTCCATATTCTTGTACTTATCATCTATAAGTGAATAATTGGGTATATTGTCAAAATTAAGCTTTGCCAGCATACCTTCCGAGATAAGGCGGGATATCATGTAATCAGAGGGAATTAAAACGTCATAAACCGCCTGTCCGCTTGTAATCTTTGTGTACATGGTTTCATTTTCGGGATATGTTTCATAATTTACTTTTATATCCGGATATTGTGCCTCAAAATCATCAAAGATACTTTCGTCTATATATTCACCCCAGTTATAGACGTTGAGAACAGTTTTTCCACTGTCATTTGAACATGCGGGAAGCACTGAAACCATAAGTAAAAGACTAAGCAAAATTGCGATTTTTTTCATTTATCATTCTCCTATCTGTTTTGTTTTTTCTTTTTACTGTCCTTAAAATTAATAATAAACAGTAGTATAAGTACGATACCGAACATTATTGACGACAGCGCATAATTTTCGGGCTTAACACCTGTTTTGGATGTATATACCAGAATGGAAATGTTCTGTATTCCCTTACCGGTATTGAAAAAGCTTATTACAAAGTCATCAATGGACAAGGTAAGCGACATGAGAAAGCCGGAAACTACTGCCGGCATTATATCGGGCAAAGTGATGCGCCAGAAGGTATACCAGGCACTTGCGCCAAGATCCTGTGCCGCCTCATATACACTGCCGTTTAACTGTTGAAGCTTTGGCAGCACCGAAAATATTACGTAGGGTATGCAAAAGGCTATGTGTGACAGCAGCAGCGTACCAAACCCAAGCTCTACGTGTAATGCCGTAAACATTATCATGAGTGAAACACCGGTTACGATATCTGAATTCATCATGGGAATATATGATAAATTCAGCGCTGTACTTTTAAACAAGGCATTGCTTTTATGCAATCCGATTGCCGCCATGGTTCCTATAACTGTGGAAACAAGTGCTGCAATTATTGCCACCACTATGGTTGTGGTAAGCGCGTCCATAGTATCGGTGTTGTTAAACAGTTCAACATACCATTTAAGCGAAAAGCCTCCCCACTTACCACGGGATTTTGCACCGTTGAATGAGAATACCACCAATGTAAGAATGGGCAGGTAGAAAAATAAAAGTACAAGGTAAAAATAAATTTTCTTTAAAACCGTTTTCATCAGGGCATGCTCACCTCCGGTTCATCCGAGAATTTATTAACCAGCCACATACAAATGAGTACTACCAGCATTACAATAATTGAAATTGCCGCACCAAAGCCCCAGTTGTTTGCTTTGGTAAACTGCTGTTCAATAATATCACCGATGAGAACAACGTTACCGCTGCCCAGAAACTGCGATATTACAAAGGTTGTAACACCGGGTACAAAAACCATTGTCACACCCGATACGATACCGGGCACACTCAAAGGAAGGATTATTTTTGCAAACCTTATAATGCTGTTACCACCCAGGTCAGATGCCGCCTCTAAAATATTTTTGGGTATTTTCATAATGGAATTGTATATCGGGAAAATCATATAGGGCATAAAGTTATAAACCATACCAAATACAACTGCCGATTCGTTACCTAAAAAAGTAACTCGCTCCATTCCCATAGCCTGAAGCACGGTGTTTATTACGCCCGAGCCTTCGAGTAACGTAAGCCACGCATATGTACGGAGCAGAAAGTTCATCCACATAGGCGCTACAAGCAATATCATAAGCAGGGTTTTCTTTTTAAAGGTATCCCCCGCCAATATCAGCGCGACAGGATAACCCAGCAACAAACAAAACACCGTTGCTATAAGCGACAGATATAAGGACCTTAAAAGTATCCTTATAAAATCAGGGCTCATAAACGATATGAAATTATCAAGTGTAAAGCCGCCTGTTTTATCTGTAAACGCATACCATACTATAAGCAGCAAGGGTATGAGAATAAGCATTACCAGCCATAGTATAAATGGAAAAAGTATTGAAAATTTTAAAACCTTTTTCATTTCTTATCTCCTGTATTTAAAAACTTGGGGGTGATGACACCCATAATACCTTCGCCTCGGATTTACCGGCATTTTTTATTTTGTGGGGTGCTTTAGGCTGAAAATAAAAGCTTTCGCCCTTTTTGACCTTATATTGTCTGTCCCCCAACACCAGAATAATGTTACCCGAAAGAATATAACCGAATTCTTCACCCTCGTGGGGGGATTCAATTGCCGTTTCGGCACCTGCCGCAAGGGTAACCGCAATAGGCTCCATCTCGTTTTTTTGAGCATCGGATACAAGCCAGTCGATTTTATACTGTTCTTCTTCAAACACCTTCGCAATTACATCCTCGGATTTATATACTATTTTTTCTTCCTGCAGGTCATTGAAAAACTCGTTAAAGTTAGTTCCCAGACAGTAAAGTATATCCTCCAGTGTAGAAAGGGATGGAGATGTCAAATCCGCCTCAAGTTGGGAAATAAACCCCTTTGAAAGGTCACATCTGTTACCCAGCTCTGCCTGTGTTAAGTTGTTTTTTTGCCTCAGGTTACGAAGCTTATCGCCTATCTTAATCATATCCGCCTCCGGGATTAAAGATAATATACAAAAAGTTTAATGATTGTAAACAAACATATTAAAGCACAAATATACTCATTTGTCAATAGATTTTACAAAAAAGGGATGTAAAAAAACAAGTTTTTCTCATCCCCTTTAATATTATTTTATTATGACTTAAATTTACGCTCTCGGTTTACCGCAATTCTGACAGAATTTGCCTGTGTTTGTGGTTCCGCAGGAGCAGGTCCAGTCTGCCGCAGGCTTTGGCTTGCCGCAGTTCTGACAGAATTTGCCCTGATTGGTTGTACCGCACTCGCAAGTCCAACCTGCCGCCGGTGCAGGCTGAGGCTTACCACAGTTCTGGCAGAATTTACCGCTGTTTTCAGCACCGCATTCGCATTTCCAGCCACCCTGTGCCGGTGCAGCACCGCCGCTCACCTGCTGATTGACCATTGTGTCCTGATTTGCAGTTGCACCCTGCATAAAACCTGCCATGCCGCCTGCCATATTTCCTGCCATGTTCATTCCCATAAAGCCCATAGCCGCACCGTTTTCGTTTGCAGCGGCTGTGTTCATAGCCTGTGCAGTTGCGCCTGCTATATGACCGCGGAGCATATTTGCATCTCTGCCCATAGCAGCAGAGCGCTGATATTCTGTAATTCTTGCTTCGTCTTCTTCGGTTGCATTAACAGAAGATACGCCAAATTCAACAATTTCGACACCGCGTCTGTCTCTCCATTTGGAAGACAAAAGCTCATTCAGTTCGTCTGCAAGCTGCATTGTGTATGCAGGAATTGCACCATAATAAATGTTATTCTGTGAAATCTTGAACATTGCAGGCTGAAGTGCTGTCAAAAGTTCGCTTTTAAGCTGGCTGTCAATTTCATCTCTTGTAAAATGGTCTTCAACATTTGCACAAACATTTGTGTAGAAAAGCATGGGGTTTGTAATACGATACGAATACTCACCATGGCAGCGAATTTTAATATCCAGCGGGAAACCGATTGCCTGATCCATAATTCTGAAAGGAATGGGTGACGGAGTTCCGTACTTATTACCCATAATTTCCTTTGTGTTAAAGAAATAAACTCTCTGATCCTTTGCAGGCTCACCGCCAAATGTAAAGCGCTTACCTATTTCCGCAAAGCTCTTTTTAATGTTTTCACCCAGTCCGCCGTAGAAAATGCTGGGTTCTGTTCCCGTGTCATAAACAAATTCACCCGGTTCAGCACAAATATCAACAACCTTGCCACTTTCAACAATTATCATACATTGTCCGTCATTTACATTGATAATAGAGCCGTTTGAAATAATGTTATCTGTTCCCTTTTTGTTGGAAGAGCGTCCTCCCGCTTTCTTTTCTCCCTTTTGTACCAATACATCTGCGTCCATGCTTTCGCAGTAGAAATAGTCGCGCCAGGAGTCCGCTAAAACTCCACTCATGGCTCCTATACCGGCTTTAAGTAATCCCATAATAATTCTCCCTTCGCTTTAAATTATTAAAAACTTCCGCCACCGCCGCCATGGGTTCTGCCCGAGGAGGAGGTGTGGGTTGATGTTCCGTTGTTTTTTGGTCTTTCTGTTTTGGTTATGTGACTGTACAGGAACATATCTCTTGATACATCCAGATGCTTGCTGCCCGGCTTTATGTAGTTTGCCGCATAGTCATTTGCCACTGCAGTTTTCATCTTTGAAAGCTTTATAAACATCATTATAAATGCAACCGCAAGCGGTATAACAAGTGCAAGTATAATTATAACAGCCGGACTTCCGCCGTCACTGCCGTAAGGCTCGCCGTTTTCAGCCATTAACAAAAGCTCGTCAACAAGGTCTGCAAACTCGTCAATTGCACCGTAATAATCATCTGCTGCAAGCAGCGGCTGAATTTCGCTTTCAAGATATGCAATACCCTCGTCATTGAATACTGTAAGTCCATAGCCGTGAGTTGAAATCCAATATTCACGCGGCTCTGCTGAAATGTAAAGCATAATACCGTCATCATCAGTTCCTGCTCCAAAGCCATTGTAGTCATATATATCGTCCGCTGTTTCCATCGCACTGTTACCTGACATTTCAGCTTCGGTTACAACAGCTACATCAAAGGAATACTCATAGCGTATCACTTCAATTTTTTCACAAAGCTCGTCATATTGCTCTTCTGTGAGATAACCTGCTTCGTCATATATAGGCAGATTTTCAAAGTCAGCAACCGCAGTCACCGTAAGCATAAGCATCAGTATACATAATACAGATATAAGCGTTAATTTCTTCAAAACATCCACCCCCTTAATGTAACAGTATAAATGTAATTACTGCTGCAATCGCATAGCCTATGCCTGCAACGCGTGCAAAATACTTCCACTTTTTCTTTTTATCCACAGGGTACTCCCCTACAACCTTACCCGTCTGACCGTTGATTGCAAATTTGTAGTTATTGCCCGAGTATTTGATATTAAGCATCCATACAGGTAAAAGTGCATAACGTATTTTACCGTCAGAAAAGCTTACATTTGTACTTTCCGGTATTACTGTCATATATCCTGCAGTTGTATCATTGAACGCAGAAACAGTGGAGTTTTTAACTCGTTCATTTGCTCTTTCAATGCTTTCTTCCGCAGATACATCATATTTATCTGCAAGATATCCCGAAAGATATGCGCCGTTGAAATCTACCGCATCAGCATAATTATAGGGTTCAACCGCTTCCATATAAGCATCGTCAGTTTTACTTGAGCCGTCTACCGGAATGTTTGCAAAACCTACCGAACCCTTTCGAAACAGCTTGTAATAGTCGGTTTTTGTATAGTTGTAGTTAGCATCGCTCCAGTGCATAACCTTCTGCGCATTGTATGTAATTGCAGCATCGCAATCACAGTCAAACATCCAGAATGGTACATACACCCCTGCCATTTCCTCAATTTTCTTTTTGCTTTTGAATTCATCAGGCAAAAACGGAGCATTTTTAAAATCAGCTTCAAATGCAGCCATTGCCGCCTTTTTGTCTACCTTGAAAGGTATTATGTAATCAGGTCTTAGTGTTCCTTCGAACTGTCCCTTCACAACTGTTGAATTACCGCAATAGGGACACACGGTTGCACCAAGGGTATCGTCTCCGCTTATTTCAGCACCGCACGAGGGACATGAATAATCTGCGAGGTTTATTTCGCTGTTATCCTCATAACTTCTCGGCTGATAGTTTTCCCAATCAAACCTGGAAGCTCCACCTGCCTGTGCATCTCCTTCGGCAACCTGTTGCATAACCTCAAGCGTAAATGAATTGTCGCAAGACTCACAATTTAACTTGTCACCGCTGAAGGTAAGCGGTGCACCACAGCACGGGCATTTATAATCCTGTATAACATCCATATAGAACACCTCCTTAGTTTATATAATAAGTATATCATACCAATTTTAACAGCGCAACAAATTTATAAAAAAAACAAGCCGGTTTTAAACCGGCCTGCATGTTTATTTTGACACAGATTTAAGATATTCTCTCGGTGTCATATTTGTTGTCTTTTTAAATACGCGTGAAAAATAGTGCGGGTCATTGAAGTACAGCTTGCCTGATACATCCGCTATACTCTTCTCTCCCTCTCGCATTAGTTTTTTCGCCTCATTTATTTTAAGCTTTGTATAATATTCAATAATTGTACAACCACAGAATCTATTAAATATCTTTGAAATATATGTCTTGCTGTAATTAAGCTCCTTACAAATCTCTTCAACAGTTATTCTTCCGTAAACATTATCATTAAGCAAATCCACCACCGCACTTATCAGACGATTGTCCAGCATCTCCTTATCCTCGGACATATCCATCCCTTTCATATTGCTTTTTTCAATACGAATAATAGAGATAAGAAGCTGTTCAAGAGTAGTACGTATCATTTGCTGACCGCCAAAGGCAGGGTCTTCAAGAACAGTAAGTTCTCTTAATCCATGATTATTAACCGGCATGTCAAAGGACATTCTTCCCTCTGTAAGCAGAATTTTAATGTAGGCGCGCAGCTTTTCAGGCAATAAAAACTTTTTGTTTTTGAAATAATTCATATTTGCAGATGTTGACACAAATGAAATTGCAAAAACATTTGCTATTGTATTTCCGTCGGTGGAAATGGTATGAAAAGCATTGGGCCTGTGAAAAATAACTTCTCCCTGACTCAGAGTATAGCGCTTTTTGTCCGCCGTAACCATAACGCTGCCACTGTCCACATATATCATTTCCCAGAAGTTGTGACTTTCCCCCGGATAAAAATAGTTTTTTTCATACTCAAAATAGTGTATTGTAACTATCTTGCTTACGTTAATGACATTGGACAATTTGTGTTTTACATATACGGGTCGATTAAGTTTTTGTTTCATAGCGCCTCGCCCCTCATCAAAGAGTTTACCAAAATGCACTTTTATACTTTTCGATTTAAGTATAGCACACACAAAACATTTTTACAAGTATTTTTCAAAAAAAAATGCGTGATTTCAGCTATTTTTACATACCCCCCCCCCCTGTTTTTTGTCCAAAAATGCACAAAATAAAAGTGGATTTGTGCAAAACCCACTTTTATTTTACATTTGTACACATATTATTTTTTCCATGTGTAATGAGTAAACAGTACAAGCAGCGGGAAAATTTCAAGTCTGCCAATGAGCATACACGCGCTCATTATCATTTTTGACATAGGTGAAAATGCCGCGAAATTTCCCGTAGGACCTACCATTCCCAGTCCGGGACCTACATTGTTGATTGTTGCCGCAATGGCTGTAAAATTAGTTGTAAAGTCAAAATTATCAAAGCTTATTAACACAAGTGCCATGGTAAATATCACCACATAGGATGCCATGAACACATTTACACCTCTCACAGTTTCGTGCTCAATTATTCTGTTGTTCATTTTAAGCTTCAGTGTTATACGCGGATGTGCATTTGTACGTATTTCCTTCACTATGCTTTTAAGCAGTATAATTAGTCTGGAAACCTTTATTCCTCCGCCGGTGCTGCCTGCGCAAGCGCCGACAAACATCAGAATGACAATTATCATTTTTGAAAACTCGGGCCACAGATTAAAATCGGTGGTTGCATATCCGGTGGTCGTAATAATAGACCCTACCGTAAAGGCAACATTCCTGAATGTTTCCTCCATACTGCCAAACATGTATCTTGTATTTACGCAGATGAAAATTATCGCCAATGCAATAATTCCAAGATATCCGCGCAGCTCGTCCGACCTGAAAATAGACTTGTCCTTTTTAAATAGTAACAAATAGTAAAGGGAAAAATCAACACCAAACAAAATCATAAATGCAGTTACTACATACTGAATGTATGGGCTGAATTCTGCAATGCTCGAATTTTTTGTTGAAAATCCGCCTGTACCGGCTGTACCAAATGAAATGGTAAGTGCATCATACAAATCTTCTCCGCCTGCCAGTATGAGTATAATCTGTAATACGGTCATTGCAATATATATAATATATAAGAGCTTTGCCGTGGACTTTACTTTAGGAACAAGCTTACTCACCGAAGGACCCGGGCTTTCGGCCTTTAACATATAAACATTACCGCTGCCCGACAAAGGCATAATTGCCATAAGGAATACAAGCACACCCATGCCGCCTATCCAATGAGTAAGGCTACGCCACATAAGAAGAGATTTAGGCATAACTTCCACATTGGTAAGTATTGATGCGCCGGTTGTAGTAAATCCCGAAACAGTTTCAAAAAACGCATCAACAAAGTGAGGAATATACCCCGACATCCAGAAAGGTATTGCTCCAAAAACACTTATAACCATCCAGCTTACTGCAACGGTAACAAAGCCTTCTCTTGCATATAATGTCTTTTTTTCCGGTTTTCTGAAAGTGAGTATAAATCCTGCCGCAAGACATAAAAACATACTCATCAGAATAGTGTTTATCTCTGCAGTTTCGTTGTAGCATATTGCACAGATAAGCGGTACCGCAAGAAACAGAGCCTCTATTTTAAGAACACTACCCAATATATACAATATCATTTTATAATTCATACTGTTTCCCTCTATTTCAGAATATCACTAATGTCCTTAAAACCTTCCTTAAGTGTAATAATTATCACTGTGTCACCGGGCAAAATTACATCCCGTCCGCGAGGTGCAATAATTTTCCCTCCGTGATTTATGCAGGCAATAAGAATATTATCCTTAAGGTCAAGCTCCTCAATCCTCTTGTTGGATATGGGCGAATTATCGCGTATGCGAAATTCCAGTGCCTCCGCCTTACCATCCAGAATAAAGTGCATTGTTTCAATGTTACTGCCCAGCGAGTTTTTGGTTGCTCGTACAAAACGCACTATATACTCTGCAGTAATGTTTTTGGGGTAAATTGTTGTTCCAAGCTGCAACTCACCAATAACATTACCGTACTCTATTCTGTTGATTTTTGTTATCACCTTACCATCTGTCTGGCTTTTCGCATAAAGTGATAACAATACATTTTCTTCATCAATATTTGTAAGAGAAATGAACGAGCTGAACCTTTCCAGTCCTTCCTCCATAAGCAGCTTATTGTCTGTGCCGTCACCGTGAGTTATAGTTGCCCCGGGCAACAGCTGGAACAATTCGTCGCATCTTTCCTGCTTCTGTTCTATTATCTTTACATCAATACCAGTCTGTAAAAGCTGTTTTGCCAGGTAATATGCCGTGTCACCACCGCCTACTATAAGTGCATCCTTTACTCTGCCGGTACGTACATCTATCTTTTTAAAGAATTGTCCCACATCTTTAATTGAACCCACAATGCTTATAAGGTCGCCTGCCTTCATTACAAAATTACCCGAAGGAATAAATGCTTCTTCACCACGTTCTACTCCGCACACCAGAATAGTACTGCCCAGCTTTGCATAAATATCCATAACCTTCATGTTATCAAGTACATTTTTTTCAGGAACCTCAAACTTGAGTATTTCCACGCGCCCCTTGGCAAAGGTATCTATCTTTATTGCAGACGGGAAGCGTAATGCACGTGCAATTTCACTTGCTGCAGCATGCTCGGGATTTACAATCATAGCAAGCCCCAGTTCTTCCTTAAGAAAGCTTATAGCCTTGAAATATTCAGGTTTGCGCACACGTGCAATTGTTTTACAGTCACCCAGTTTTTTAGCAAGCAGACAAATCATCAGGTTAAGCTCGTCCGAGCCTGTAACCGCAATTAAAACGTCCGCCTTATCAACGCCCGTTTCGTTTAAAGTATCTATATCGGTAGCGCTGCCCGCAACGCCCATTATGTCATATTCATTTACAACCTTCTGCACAACTGCAGGTCTTATGTCCACTATAGTAATATCATGGTCTTCTTCATGGGAAAGCTGTTCTACAAGCTTATGTCCTACCTTTCCGCATCCTACTATAATAATATTCATAGCACACCTCTTAATATATAATGTGATAAGCGCATTATATCACTCACGATATACGTTGTCAAGCAAGGGCAAAAAAGGGAATGTAAAAAAGAATTACATTCCCTTTTTCTTACTCACCGAAGAATCCGTACTCTCCGTCCAAATTATATATTCCGTAGCATGAAAGTCTGTCTCTTCCGTCGTCCTCTTCAAATCTATAAGGCCACCAGCTGAGAA
>JAZNUH010000093.1:0-3634 GCA_045592225.1 Clostridia bacterium
AACAAAATACGCATAGACAAGCTTACAAAGCTTTACAACCGCTACGGCATGGATGCAGAGCTTAAAAAACAGCTTGGTCAGTATGAGAGAGAACACAGCGATTCCTTTTACATAATAGCCTGTGATTTAGATAACTTCAAATACATAAACGACAGCTGGGGACATCCCGAAGGGGACAGGGCGCTCGTGCTTATTGCAGATGCTCTTGCAAGGGTAGGCAAGGCATTTAATTCCTCGGTTTTCAGAATAGGCGGAGATGAGTTTGTAATTATAACAGACACCTCCGAGCAGGGACTGGCACAGGAGATTACAGAGGCAATAAAGGAACGGCTTGACGGCATAGACTTTCGCGATGATTTTGACATTAAAATGAGTATAGGCTATGCGCTTTATGACGGAGCCGCTTCCATTGAAGAGCTTTTGGAAAGTGCGGACAAAAAGCTTTACGAGGCAAAGAAAAAGTGATTTTTGCTCTTTACCTTTTACATTTATGGTGATATAAAGCATTTTTAAAGGAGTGACCAATATATGAACAACTCAAAAAAGATTTGGGTATTACTTGCAATTGTGTTACTGTTTTGTGCACTTTGTAGCGGACTGACAACACAGATAGGGTATATCATATTTCTTTTTCTTGGTATGGCGGCAGTTTGTGCAGGGGTTGTTATTGTTGTATGCCAAAATATAAAGGCTATAAAAAATGCACAGTCTTCCCTTCGGCTGAGGTATGACACAGTAGCCGTTGCGCTTATCTTTCTGGATATGATTTATACCATATTTAATTTCGGGTGGTGCAGGTACAGACTGGCCATTCCGCTGACAATTCAGTCAGTGCTGCTTGTGCTTGTATCAGACAGAATGGCAGAATATACTCTGAAGCTGCCGTGGAAGAAAATACTTTTGATACTGAACGTTGTGCTTTACACAGTGCCACGCATAACATTACCCGACACACTTGCCAACACCCTGTACGGATTTTGCGGGCGAATAGAGTACAGTGAACAGGTGGGGGATATGGTTTGTAACCTGTCCGAAGCATTTATTGTGATAAGCATAGTTCTGCTGATTGTGCAGCTTTTGATGTTTAAAAATAAAAAGTAATTTTTGCTCTTTACCTTTTACATTTATGGTGATATAATACGTTTTAAAAGGGAGTGACAGCAGTATGCAAAAGGATGGCAGCAGCAATATGCTGCAGGGACCGATACTTAAAAATATAATTTTTTACACAGTGCCAATAATGCTGACAGGTATTCTGCAGCTTTTATTCAACGCGGCTGACCTTATTGTTGTCGGCAGATTCTGCGGCAGTATTTCTGTTGCGGCGGTGGGTGCATCGGGTGCGCTGACAAACCTTATTGTAAATCTGTTTGTGGGTATTTCGGTAGGTGCAGGTGTTACAGTTGCCCACGCAATAGGCGCAGGGGACAGGCAGGCAACACACCGTGCGGTACATACGGCCTTGCCTACCGCCATTGTAAGCGGTATTATAATAACACTTGTGGGTGTTTTGTTCTCGGGCGATTTTCTTAAAATGATGGGCACACCCGACGATGTTCTTCCCTTATCCACGGTATATATGCGTATTTATTTTGCAGGTGCGCTCTTTTTAATGGTTTACAACTTCAGCGCCGCAATTCTCCGTGCGGCGGGGGACACAAAGTCGCCCCTTATTCTGTTGGCTCTTTCGGGAGTTATAAATGTAGTTTTAAATGTTATTTTTATAACTATTTTTGATATGAATGTAGCAGGTGTTGCCCTTGCAACCGCAATTTCACAGGCGGTATCGGCAATACTTGTGGTAATTACGCTTATGCGCAGGGAGGATGCCTGCAAGCTTTATTTTTCCAAAATGCGTTTTCATCTGACTCAGTTTAAAAAGATGATCAGCATAGGTCTGCCTGCAGGTATTCAAAGCTCGCTGTTTTCCATTTCAAACGTGCTTATTCAGTCGTCGGTAAACTCCTTCGGCTCGGTGGTAATGTCGGGTAACGCGGCGGGCAACAACATTGAAAGCTTTGTTTATATTTCGCTCAATGCCTTTCACCAGACCGCCCTCAACTTTATAGGGCAGAATGTGGGGGCAAGACAGTTTGACCGCGCTAAAAAGATTTTCCGCACCTGTATGGGTTGCGTGCTTGTTATAGGCATTGTGTTATCTGCGGCGATGATACTGGCAGGTAATATGCTGTTATCCATTTACATTACCGACTCGGCAGAGGCTATTCATTGGGGAATGGTAAGGCTTATATACATGGGTATTCCTTATTTTCTGCTGGGACTTATGGACACTACAACGGGCGCACTGCGCGGGTTGGGTGCTTCGGTAACGCCTATGATTATTTCGGTTCTGGGTGTGTGCGGCATTCGTATCGGCTGGATTTATACCATTTTTCAGGTGCCCGGTTTTCATACCCTTGAGTGCTTGTATTTGTCCTATGCGGTGTCCTGGGCGGCGACTTTTATAGCTGAATACATTGCATTCAGTATCGTATCTGCCAAAAAGAAGAGGGAAACGGCGTGAAAATGCAAAATGCAAAATGCTAAATGCAAAATTACTGAAAGGAAACCCGATGGGTTTCCTTTTTTAATTGACAATTGAAAATGGAAAATTGAAAATTAATGAAGAAAACGCGAGAGCGTTTTCTTTTTTATCTTGTAATTTGATTTTATGTATGGTATACTATTTTTGCGACACATTTGAATATTGAAGCCATATAAGGTGCATTTTACATTGGTAAAAATGCATCCTCTATTTGCACCTATATGGCGTAAAAATGTGTCGCAGCATTCGAGGCTCTGCATTTTTCGTGCGCAGCTTCGGTTGCGCACTTTTTTAATGTAAAGGAGATTTATTATGGCGGATTACAAAACTATGTATTTTACTTTATTTAACGCAATTACCGATGCGATGCGGGCAATTTATGATGCCAAGCCAGTGGCAGAGGCAATGCAAATACTGTCCGAAGCCCAGCAGACAACAGAGGAAATTTATGTTGACACCTATGAAGAAGAGGAAGACGGAAAATGAGAATGCAAAATGCAAAATTCAAAATGCAAAATTACGGAGAGGAAACCTACGGGTTTCCTTTTTTTAATTGAAAATGGAAAATTGAAAATTGAAAATTACGGCAGGAGCAAGCCCCTGCCCTACAATCTATTAAGGCACATATAATATTGTCGCGCAAACCAATTATGCGGAAGAAAAGTGGCGTGCGGGACCATTGCCTCACGTGGCGGGGTCCAGGGGTGCAACCCCTGTGTCGGTGAGGGGGCGGGGGGCGGCAAACGAAACTCCCCCGTGGTTTTGCTACTTTTGCCACACAAAAGTAGGTACTCACAAAATGCAAAATTACGGCGGAGCACAAAAAAGAGAAAGATGTGCTGCAATAAAATGAAAATATTGACAAAAAAAAAACAGGGTGATATAATGTAAAAAGGGAAAAATGTACATTATGATAAACACATAGTAATTCACAACTGTTCGAGGTGACATAGAACATATAGGGGAAAAAAGAGGTGTAGTTTTATGAGAGAGCAGACAGTAAAGGACATTGAAAAGGAGTTTTTGGAACCGTCTTTTAAATACCTTGTAAAAAACGGACTTGAGAATACGTCTATCCGTGACTTATGC
>JAZNUH010000094.1:0-40985 GCA_045592225.1 Clostridia bacterium
TTGGTATAATGGGCAGGACAACCAACAGACAGTATAACCACCTGTTAAAGGATGCCCACGGTGATGTTGTTGCCGCGGTACAAAACGGCGATGAAAACACCTACGCCTACGATGCTTTTGGTAACGAAAAGACACCCGACAGCACAGACGATAACCCCTTAAGATACTGCGGTGAATACTTTGACAAAGAATCGGGACTTATCTATCTCCGTAACCGCTACTATGACCCTGAACTGGGAAGATTCATAAATGAGGATCCCATACAGGATGGACTTAATTGGTATGCGTATTGTGGGAATAATCCAACGAACTATATAGACCCAACAGGGAGTACATATGTTAGGCTGAGGGGAATATTCCGTACGTATGGTGGAATAGGACGTTATAACAGCAGAATAAGTCAGGTTTGGGCAGATTTTGATGGGCATCCGGAAGTAAATAGAAATTATGGGGCAAAAGATGGTTTTTGGTCGTTCGTTGATAAAACAGATAATAAAATGTATATATGGATACCTACCTCTTCTCAAAAAGACAACGGAATAAATATGCCTTCTTTATCTGGAAACCAGGATGTAGATGTAATGTTGTATGCTGCATTAGGAATGAGAGGGTATCAGGAAACTGGCAACAACAATACTATGTTTGGAGAACAATATGGCATTAATGGAGTAGCGTGGTGTGCTATGTTTGTGTCTTGGGCGGCGAGCAAAGCAGGAATTTTATGTGGCGATAGCGGAGCGGATCCTAATTTTACTCCCAAATTAGCAATGAGTAATAATGGCGTTGTACCAGCGTTTAAATATTGCCCATATGGGATAGCGGCATACGGAGATAGATTCCATACAACCGCAGGGGGGTACTTACCTAAAGCAGGAGACACATTTTTTATGGGAGCAAAGGGTGGAGATCATACAGGGTTGGTGTTAGCATATGAGAATGGTTATGTATATACAATAGAAGGGAACTCCAACGATAGCGTTGAAGTTAGACGGCGAAGTTTAAATTCAATTTATGGATTTGGTAGTAATGGAGGTACAAGTTATGGCATTGTTCCGAGTGACTACGATGGGATGGGAGGAGGAACCATACAGTGAAAAAGAATATTGTATTTTTAAGCGGGATTTTTATTTTGCTACTTTCTGCTTGTGCCGGTAAAGAAAGTATAAACAGGGAGCCTTACATAAAGGAGAATATTTATTCGCAGGTTGAACTGGTTTCAAGTAATGCGGATATTATATACGAAAACAAAAACTGTGGTTACCGAATTTTGTTTCCCGAAGATTGGAATGGTTGGTTTAATGTTTATGAAATAGAAAAGGGATGTACTCAAGTTTGGTTTGAAGGAGTATCAACTGTTTATTCTGTTGGCGACACAATAACAGGCTACCCGAAGGGAAGCCCAATGTTTTACATCATAACGCAAGAATATGCGGAAAACAATGTTGTGGATTCTATAGAAGTAATAGGAGAGATAGCCGGAGAAAAGTATTTTGTCGCAACAGGGAGTAGTTCTCCGTGGGATTTTAGTATGTACCCAAGTGACGGACAATTTGACGAGTTCGATGAACAGTTGCTTAAGAAGCTGCTTTTACAGGAATCCTTAACAGAAGAAGATGCAATTCTGCTAGACCAATTAAAAGCAAGAAAGATGTCAACAGAAATAAGCCAAGTGTTACGCAGTTTTGGTGAGAGAAAAGGGGACGGTTTGCGGTGACCCCAAGGAAAGACAAGGGGATGGTTTTGCTGTGTCCTTATCTCCTGATGACCGATAGTGTCAGGACAAGAAAAATATAATGCAAAAAAAGCGGTGTGAATATTCACACCGCTTTTAAGGTTTTGGGTTTAATTATTTAGCGTCAACAGATGCAGCGTATGCAATCAGGTCAACAACCTTGTTGGAATAACCCCATTCGTTATCGTACCAGGAAACGAGTTTTACAAAGTTATCGTTGAGGCTGATACCTGCATCAGCATCGAAGATGGATGTACGTGCATCATGGATGAAGTCAGAGGAAACAACCTTGTCTTCTGTGTAACCCAGGATACCCTTGAGTTCGTTTTCGGAAGCCTTTTTAACAGCTGCCTTGATTTCTTCATAAGTAGCGGGCTTTTCGAGACGGCATGTGAGGTCTACAACTGAAACGTCAGCTGTGGGAACGCGGAATGCCATACCTGTGAGCTTGCCGTTGAGTTCGGGAATAACCTTACCAACAGCCTTTGCAGCACCTGTGGAGGAAGGAATGATGTTGAAAGCAGCGCCTCTGCCGCCTCTCCAGTCCTTCTTGGAGGGACCGTCAACAGTCTTCTGTGTAGCTGTTGTAGCGTGAACTGTTGTCATAAGACCTTCGATAATGCCGAAGTTATCGTTGATAACCTTTGCAAGGGGTGCCAGACAGTTAGTTGTGCAGGATGCATTGGAGATAACTGTCATATCAGATGTGTACTTTTCGTTGTTAACGCCCATTACAAACATGGGAGCATCAGCGGAGGGAGCGGAGATAACAACCTTCTTTGCGCCTGCTGCGAGATGAGCAGAAGCCTTTTCTGTTGTTGTGAATACGCCTGTGGATTCTACAACGTATTCAGCGCCACATTCTTTCCAACCGATTTCAGCGGGGTTCATTGCTGCGTAAACTGCGATTTCCTTGCCGTTTACAACCAGCTTACCGTCTTTTGTAGCGATATCGCCCTTGAACTGACCATGAACTGTGTCGTAACGGAGCATGTAAACCATGTAATCGAGATCGATGAAGGGATCGTTGATACCTACAACGTCAACCTTACCTGTTTCCATAGCTGCTCTGAAAACGAGACGTCCGATTCTTCCGAATCCATTAATACCTACTTTTACTGCCATTTTAAAATACCTCCAGTTTTTAAAATTTTAAATATTTAAAAAATATTTTTATTATTTAACGGTGATTGATTTTATCACCGGTTTTTCTATGGGTGTCTGTCCGTCTGCTGAAACGGGGGTAGCCGCCAGCTCGTCCAATGTTTCAAATCCGTTTATCACTCTGCCGAATGCCGCATACTGACCATCTAAATAAAGTGCATCCTCGTGGCAGATGAAAAACTGTGATGAAGCGCTGTTCATATCCTGGCTTCTTGCCATTGAAATTACGCCGCGCTTGTGCGAAAGAGTGTTTGCAACACCGTTGGCTGTAAATTCACCCTTTATGGTTTCCTTGGAGCCGCCGTAGCCTGTGCCCTCGGGGTCGCCGCCCTGAATCATAAAGCCGTGAATGATTCTGTGGAAGGTAAGACCGTTGTAGAAACCGTCATTTGCAAGCTTAACAAAATTTTCAACGGTTTTGGGGGCAATTTCGGGATAAAGCTCAAGGTCCATTGTGTTGCCGTTTTCCATTGTAATAGTTACCATGACTTTCTCTCCTTGAATTATAGTAGTATCCTCTATGTTGCTCTGCTCTGCAGGAGCCTGTGTAGTTTCTGTAGCAGTATTACCTGCACAGCCTGCCGAGGCAAATAACATAATAACACAGAGGAGAGTGCTTATAAGTTTCATTTAAAACACCTCCGAATCTATATTATAACCTTTTTTATCCATAATTTCAATACTTTTTTTAAATATATATAGGAAATAACAGGATTACGGATTAGTAACCGAATTCAGCAGAAAGCAGCTGGGCAGTAGCACCGTCATCCTTGAGGTAGTAGGATGTGGAGCCTACATACTCTGCGTGCCCGGGAATCATATATGTGGCAACATTATCAACACCAATATCAAGGCAAAGCTTTGCATATTCGGTAAGGTCGCCTACTGTGAGGTTGCTTATAACATTTTCGGTAAGGCTGTCATATACCTCGGGCAGCTGGAAAATGTACTCGGGGCGAAGCTTTTGCCGTACCATTTCGGAAATAAAGTCCTGCTGAACCTCAATTCTCTGCAAATCGCCGTTTGCGTAGTCGGCGCGGTAGCGGATAAGACCCTCTGCCGCCTGACCGTCAAGCACCTGCTGTCCCTGATAAATACAAATATGCAAATCCTGATAGGGGTCGTCATATATATAATCTCTTGGAACGTTATACTCAACACCGCCGAGTGCATCCACAATTTCGCGGAAGGTTTTGGTGTTGATTACAGCATAGTAATGAATGGGCAGACCTGTAAGGTCGCTTATGGTGCTGATGAGCAGCTCTTCTTTTTTCTGTCCCGTGTTTATTGCGTAGGCATAAACAGAATTCAGCTTGCGGTAGTTGCCGCCAACATAAACTCTTGTGTCACGGGGGACAGACATTACATTAACCTTGCTGTCTTTTTTGTTTATATTCAGAACCATCATAACATCGGTGTTATATCCGACTGTGTCCATACCCACAACAAGGATATTTACAATACCGTCACTGCGTACAGGCTGAAGTGCATTACCGTGGTCACCAACCTTAAAGGGTGAAACTGCAATGCGCGCAACAAATACACCGCTGGCAACAGCAATAAAAATCATAACAACCGATGCAACTATAAGAAGATATTTCTTAACATTCATAGTAATCACCGTAAAAGATTCAAAGTTTGTGTTTAGCCATTTTGCATTATATCAAAAATTTTCTCAAAAGTCAATTTAATAATTTATAAATAAAATGTGAATAAACTGTGTATTTTTAGGCATTTTATCAGTTTGACAGGCGCACAGACAAACTTTTGCTGCCACCCCCCTGACCGATAAGGGTTACGCTGACCCTGTCACCCGGCTTGTAGCTGAAAAGCTGCTGTCGGAGTGTGAGCATGGAATTTACTGCTACGCCACCTATATGGGTTATTATGTCTCCCTGCATTATTCCTGCGTCGGCAGCAGGACCGTCCGGGTCGGTTTCGGATACATAAATGCCGCTTTCTCCTTTAAAACTGCCTCCCATATAAAGGGTGGTATTTTTGTCATAGGCAAAAAGTCCGAGATAGGGTGTGACGAAATCGCCCTCGGCAACAATGCGGTCAACTATGGGGCGGAAAAGGTCGGAGGGAATGGCAAAGCCAATGCCCTCGGCAGAGGATACCTTGACGGTGTTTATTCCTATAACCTCGCCCGACATATTTATAAGCGGACCTCCGCTGTTTCCCGGGTTTATGGAAGCGTCGGTCTGGATAAGATTTTCCATGTAGTACTCCGAGCCGTCTGAAGCGGTAAGGGGCACACTTCTGCCGGTAGCACTTATTATTCCTGCGGTAACAGTTCGCTGAAACTGAAGGGACAGGGGATTGCCTATGGCTATAACACCTTCTCCCACCTGTACCGACGAGGAATTACCCAAAGCTGCGGTGGGAAGGGAAGAGGCGGAAACGTCAATTACCGCAAGGTCTAAAAATTCGTCACTCCATACAGTGGAGGCAGTAAGGCTCTGCCCGTCGTGAAGTGTTACATATATATTGTCTGCATTAGCTATAACGTGATGGTTTGTCAGAATGTAACCGTCGCTGCTGACAATTACTCCCGAACCCATACTCCACGCCTCGGATGCAGAGGGTGAGTAAAGGGAGTGCCTGTTTGTATTTGACGAAATTCCCACCACCGAGGGGATAAGCTGTTTTGAAACGGTGGGAATATCACCCGAAGCGGGTTGCGACAGGCTTGAAATTTCATAAGTGGGAGCAGGCGCAGAGGGTGTTTTGTGGTTTACCATAACCGATATGCCCAAAGCCACCAGCCCGGAAGCAATAACTGTAAGCAAAAACCCTATATTTTTTCTCAAAAAATCATCTCCTTTGCCTTTATTTTTCCGCCGGTGCATAAAAAAATGAAAAAACTTAAAATAAATTTAATTTTTTTTTAAAAAACTATTGAAATCCATGTAAAAATGGTGTAAAATTTGTGTAAAGTGGTATAAAGTAGCACGAAATGTCACAAAGTGGGGAGGTGAAGGCATGTTCGAAGGTCAATTTTTTCATAATATTGATGCAAAGGGAAGGATAGTTATGCCTTCACAGCTCAGGGAAGGACTGGGTGAAACTTTTGTAATCACACGAGGATATGAGGGCTGCCTCACCGTTTATTCGCAGGAAGAATGGGAAAGGTTTGCGGCAAGGCTTGCGGCAATGCCGGAGCATAATGCAGCTGCAAGACGAATTCTTCGTATTTTCTCGTCGGGCGCAGCAAGATGTGAAGCGGACAAGCAGGGCAGAATATTAATTCCTTCTCATTTAAGAGAATATGCCGGCATTGAAAAAGAGGTTGTAATAATCGGCACACTTTCAAAGATTGAACTCTGGGATGCTGAAAAGTGGAACAAATATAACAGTGATGATGATGCCCTTTCTCTCGAAGAGGCTGCTGAAAGTCTTTCTGCTTTCGGAGGTTGATTATGGAGTTTCACCATATTACAGTGCTCAAGCAGGAAACGGTAAACGGTCTTTGTGTTAAAAAAGGCGGTATTTACGTTGATATGACTCTCGGTGGCGGCGGTCATAGCGAGGAGATAATAAAAAGAGGCGGCAAGGTTATTGGAATTGACCGCGACATAAATGCCATCCGCGCGGCAAGTGAGCGACTTGCATGGGCGGGGGACAGCTTTAAGGCGGTAAAGGGCAACTTTAAAGATATAAAGCCCATACTTGCAGAGCAGGGTATTGACAAGGTTGATGGTGTGGTAATGGACCTTGGAGTATCATCCCCACAGCTTGATGAAGCGGAAAGAGGCTTTTCCTATATGCAGGATGCACCCCTTGATATGCGAATGGACAGGGACGAGCTATTTACTGCATATGATGTGGTAAACGGATATGACGCATCAAAGCTTATGCGCGTTATAAGTGACTACGGTGAAGAGCGCTGGGCAAAAAGAATTGCCGAATTTATAGTAAAGGCAAGACAAAAGGAAGAAATCAAGACCACAGGTGAGCTTGTGGATATAATAAAAGCCGCAATTCCCAAAGCGGCAAGGGGTGACGGACATCCCGCGAAAAGAACCTTTCAGGCAATAAGAATAGAGGTTAACGGTGAACTTAAAATTTTAGAGCAGGCGGCGGCAGATGCTGTGGACATGCTCGCAAAGGGCGGCAGAATATCGGTAATAACCTTCCATTCGCTTGAAGACAGAATAATAAAGAATTTGTTTGTAAGCCTTAAAAACAGTTGCACATGCCCCAAGGATTTTCCTGTTTGTGTGTGCGGCGGTGAACAGAAAATAAAAATAATAACAAGTAAGCCGGTAATTGCAGATGCCAACGAACTGGAGCAAAACTCCAGAGCAAAAAGTGCAAAACTCCGGGTTGCGGAAAGGATGTAAACGGTGCAACCAGTATACGGAAGCAATGCGTACAAATATGAAACAGCTCGTCAGTACAGTAAAGAGACGCAGGTAAAAACACGAAAGAAAGTAAGCAGAAGACCTAAAAAAGCGGTTATAAAGAGCTTGTTACTCACCGCTTTAGTTACCTTGCTTGCTTTTTGTCTTTTAGGAAGAAATGCACAGATTATTGAACAGTCGAGCCAGATTGCACGTTTAGAAAACGAGATTGCCGCAACCGAGGCTAAAATTATAGAAAAACAGTTTGAAATGGAAAAGAAAATCGACCTGAATGCTATAGAGGACAGAGCTATAGCTGTTCTTGGAATGCAAAGACCTGAAAAATCGCAGATAGTTTACATAGATATGCACGCAGAGGATTATACAGAGGGTGGTGCACAGCAGAAGAATAACGCGGGAATTATAAGTGCATTTATAAAACGTATATGGAATAATTAAATGCACGTGTTTATATATTAATATTATAAAATTTAAAAAGGAGGTCTGTCATAGGTGGCTAAGAGCAAGAAAAATATCAAGAAGCGTATGATGGGTCTCTATATTGTTTTTTTAGTATGCATGGTCATTTTACTGGGTGTAACCGCCTACTGGCAGTTTATACGCGGCAGCTGGCTTAAGGAGGAGGCTGAAAAGCAGCAGACGCGCGACAGCCTTGTAACCGCAAAGCGCGGTGTTATTTATGACCGTAATATGAAGGTTATTGCACAAAGTGCAAGTGCATATATGGTGTGCGTTGTGCCTGTGGAAATAAATAAAGAAGAAGGCAACGCCGAAATGGTGTCCAAGGCACTTTCCGAAATCCTTGATATAGACTATGAAGCGGTATATGAAAAAACACAGAGAGATTCATACTACGAAATTGTAGCAAAAAAAGTAGAACAGAGTGATGTTGATAAAATTAAGGCGCTGGAGCTTCCCGGTGTAAGATTTGACGAGGATACAAAGAGATATTACCCCAACGGTAACTTTGCATCCCACGTTATCGGCTTTACAGGGGATGATAACCAGGGCCTTGACGGCATTGAGGCAATTTTAAACGAGGAGCTCAGCGGAATATCGGGCAGAATAAGAACGGCAAAGAATGCGGCAGGCACCGATATGCCCTACGAACACGAAGAATACGTTGACCCGGTAGACGGAGGAGACGTTGTACTTACAATAGATGAGGTTATCCAGCACTTTACCGAAAAGCACCTTGAAGATGCACGCATAAATAATAGTATTCTGGAGGGTGCTTCAGCCATTGTTATGAATCCGCAGACGGGCGAAATACTTGCAATGACCACCAAGCCCGATTTTGACTTAAATCAGCCATTCCTTATAGAGGACGAAGAAATTCTGAGCATAATTGCCGAGCTTGAAGGTGACGAAAAAACCAAAGCAGTAAACGAGGCACTGCAAAAGAAGTGGAGAAACAAGGCAACGGTTGATACATACGAGCCGGGCTCAACCTTCAAGGCAATGGTTGCGGCAGCGGCAATAGAAGAAAATGTTATAGGACCGAATGACACCTTCACCTGCACAGGCTCCAAAACAGTTTCGGGCGTGCCTATAAGATGTCACAAGGTTACCGGACACGGCACACAGACCTTTGAAGAAGCGGTTAAAAATTCCTGTAACCCCGCACTTATGGAAATTGGCGCAAAGCTGGGCAAGGAAAACTTTATAAAATATTTCAAGGCATTCGGATTTATGGAAAAAACAGGACTTGAGCTTGGCGAATCTGTGGGTATTTTCCATAACCCCAAAAGCTTTACAGAACTGAATCTGGCAACAAGCTCCTTCGGACAGAGCTTTACTGTTACACCCTTGCAGATGATTAATGCAATGTGTGCAATAGCAAACGGCGGCAATCTTATGAAGCCCCACCTTGTAAAAGAGGTAATCGGGCAGGACGGTTCAATAATAACCACGGTAGAGCCGGAGATAATCCGTCAGGTTATATCCAAGGATACAAGCGACAAGATGCGTACAATACTCGAAAGCGTTGTATCCGACGGCGGCGGTAAAAACGCCTATGTAAAAGGCTACAGAGTAGCCGGCAAAACGGGTACAAGTGAAAAGCTTCCCCGTGGAAGCGGAACATACATAGCATCATTTCTGGGCTTTGCCCCTGCCGACAATCCGCAGATAGCGGTTATAGTAATGCTTGACAATCCCGGTGGTGACGAATACTACGGCGGTATGATTGCGGCACCTGTTGTAGGCAGAATAATGGAGGATACTCTCCGTTATCTGGGCGTTGAACCGCAGTACACGGCAGAAGAGCTTGAAAGCAACGAAACAGCAATACCCGAGGTTGTGGGTATGAGCCTGTCCGAAGCACAGGGCACACTTGCAAATAACGGATTTAAATATCTTGTTGTGGGTGAGGGTGACAAGGTAATAAGCCAGATGCCCAAGGCAGGAACAAGACTCGGTGCAAATGCAATTTGCATACTTTATACTGCAGAGGGAAGCGACGGACAAACGGCAGTAGTGCCCGATGTAACACAAATGTCGGCGTATGACTGTAACTATACACTTACAAACGCAGGGCTTAACTTTAAAGTAACAGGGCCGGGCAAAAACATACAAAACGGCGCGGCAATGGCAATTAAGCAGGAGCCTGCACCGGGAACAGAGCTGCCGCTCGGCTCGGTGGTAAGCGTTGAATTCAGAAGTGTGAGCATTGAATAATATGGAGGAGTAATTTATGCGATTAAGCCGAATACTTAAAAACGTAAATTGCGATATAAACGGCAAAGACGTTGAAATAACATCAATTGAATATGATTCCCGAAAGGTACGTGAGGGCTCTTTGTTTGTTGCAATAAAGGGCTACAGCACCGACGGACACCTTTATATTGATAAGGCAATAGAAAAGGGCGCGGCGGCAATTTTAGCAGAAAACTGTGATGCACAGGGCATAACTGTTGCAATAGCAAAGGACACACGCAAGGCGCTTGCTATGGCAGCTAAAGAGTTTTACGGCAACAGTGCTGACCGTCTTAAGATAATAGGTGTAACGGGAACCAACGGAAAAACGACAACAACCTTTCTTATAAAGCAGATTCTGGAGCTTGTGGGATACAAGACAGGACTTATAGGCACAAACCAGAATATGATTTGTGACAGAGTTATTGAAGCCAGCCGCACAACCCCCGAATCGGCTGAACTGCACAAGCTTTTCGGCGAAATGGAGGATGCAGGTGTAACTCATGTAATTATGGAGGTTTCCTCCCATTCGCTTTATCTTGACAGAACCTATGGCATAAACTTTGAGGTGGGTGTGTTTACAAACCTTACACAGGATCACCTTGATTTTCACGGAACCATGGAAGAATATATGAAAAGCAAGGCAATCCTCTTTTCAAACTGCAAAAAGGGTTGCATAAACGTGGATGACAGCTGGGCGGACGGCATAATGAGCCGCGCTGCATGTCCCGTAAGCACCTACGGCATAAAAAAGGCTTGTGACCTTAAGGCAGAAAACATCCGTATGAGTGAAAGAGGAGTAATATTCAGTCTTTACACCGACGGGGCTGAGCATACTGTAAGACTCGGCATACCGGGTAACTTTTCGGCATACAATGCTCTTTCGGCAATAGCCGCTTGTAAAGCACTTGACATAAGCATGGAAGACATTGTCAAGGGTCTTGTGGTTGCAAAGGGTGTAAAGGGCAGAGCAGAGGTGGTATCAATCCCCTCGCCTTATACAGTAATTATAGATTATGCACACACACCCGACGGGGTTGAAAATATAATAAATGCGGTAAAAAGCTTTGCAGAGGGCAGAATAATAACCCTTTTCGGCTGCGGCGGTGACCGTGACAGAACAAAAAGACCCATAATGGGCAAAATTGCGGCACAGCTTTCAGATTACTGCGTAGTAACAAGCGACAATCCCCGTACCGAAGACCCTGTTTCAATTATCAACGATATTTTAGAGGGTATGAAAGGCTTTGAAGACAAATACACCGTTGTACCAGACAGAGTACAGGCGATACGTACAGCTATGGAAATGGCAGGGGAAAAGGATATAATTATTCTTGCAGGCAAGGGTCACGAAACCTACCAGATACTCAAGGACAAAACAATAGATTTTGATGAGCGCGTTGTTGTAAAAAGTATATTCAAGGAATTGTCAGGAGAAGTAGATGATTAAATTAACCGCTAAAGAAATATGCAGTGCAGTAAAGGGTATACTGCAGGGAAACGGAGATATAGCTTTAACCGAGGTAAGCACAGACAGCCGCAAGGTAAATGAAAACTGCCTGTTTATAGGCATAAAGGGTGAAAACTTTGACGGCTCTCTTTATGCTGACAAGGCGCTTTGTGCAGGTGCAGCTGCAGCACTTGTAAGCAGTGACATAAAAGCACCCGAGGGTAAGGCGGTTATAAAGGTAGATGACACACGTGCGGCACTTCTGGCCCTGGCAGGATATGTGCGTGACAAGTTTGACATAAAGCTTGTGGGTATAACAGGCAGTGTGGGTAAAACCACCACCAAAGAGATGATATACAAGGTTATGTCGGCAGGGTTTAATACCCATAAAACAGAAGGCAATTTTAATAATGATATAGGACTTCCGCTTACACTTTTAAAGCTTGCGGAGGGGCACAGCGCCGCAGTAATCGAAATGGGTATGAGTGCGGCGGGAGAAATTTCTGTTCTCACCCGAGTGGCAAAGCCTACCGCGGCGGTTATAACCAATATAGGAATGAGCCATATTGAACACCTTAAAACAAGAGAAAACATTTTAAAAGCAAAGCTTGAAATACTTGAAGGCTTAAAGAGTGACGGTGTTCTCATAATAAACGGTGACGATGAATATCTTTCAAAGGTAGTCGACACAGGCTTTAAAACAGTAAAATACGGCTTTGGCGAAAACTGTGATGTGAGAGGAGAAATAACCTCGGAAAATACCATGCTGGTATTTGGCGAAGAGGTTAAAATACCCATAGAGGGCAGACATAATATGTACAATGCCCTGGCGGCAATTGCAGTGGGCAGAGAATACGGCATAAGCGTAAAGGATGCGGCACAGAGTATTGCACAGTTTAAAACCGACCAGAGACGTCAGAATACAGTTGACGTTGGCGGGGTTTCGGTTATATGTGATTATTACAATGCAAACCCCCAGTCAATGGCGGCGGCGCTTGAGCTTTTATGCGGCGGTGAAGCAAAAAGAAGAATAGCAGTATTGGGAGATATGCTCGAGCTTGGTGATTTCAGCAGGCAATGTCACGCCCAAATTGGTGAAAAGGCGGCACAGACAGGAGTGGATATGATTTTTGCCTATGGCGAAATGGCAGAAACTCTTGTCAATGCGGCAAAGCAGGCAGGCATTGATAAAGCAACGGCATATTCTGATAAAAAACAACTTGCGGCAGAGCTTACAGCCACACTCGAAAAGGGTGACAAGGTACTTATCAAAGGCTCACGCGGAATGAAAATGGAAGAGGTTTACGAGGTGATTTCAAGTGAAATGGATAATTAGTTTTATGGTGGCTTTTGCCGTTTCTGCTATATTGGGCAAGTTTTTAATTCCTGTACTGCACCGAATGAAATTCGGTCAGCAGATAAGAGAGGAAGGCCCCAGCTGGCACGAGAAGAAAAGCGGCACACCTACCATGGGCGGTATAATGTTTATCATTACCTTTATAGTGTGTGTGGCGGTGCTTATAAGAGATATAAGGGCAATCGCGGTAGCGGTAGCGGCTGTTTTGTTCGGAATTATCGGTTTTGCGGATGACTATATAAAGGTAGTAAAAAAACGTAATCTGGGTCTTACTGCGGCACAGAAGTTCCTGGCACAGCTTGTTGTTGCCTGTGCATTTGTATTTACTCTTATGTATACCAAAATGATTGATACCTCGGTATATGTACCCTTTTTCGGTGGAGTAAATCTTGGCTGGGCATTACCTCCGCTGGCGGTAATATTTATGGTTGGCATGGTTAATGCAGTAAATCTTACCGACGGAATTGACGGTCTTGCAGGCTTTGTATCCCTTGCTGTTATACTGTTTTTTGCAGTAGCGGCGGCTATGGTGGGCAAAGAGGAAATAGGCATTTCAGCGGCAATAGCGGCAGGTGCCGTTTTAGGGTTTTTGGTATATAACATTCATCCTGCACAGGTGTTTATGGGCGATACAGGCTCGCTGTTTCTGGGCGGCTTTATATCCGCCGTATCCATTGCAATGGGATTTGAAATACTGCTCATAATGTGCGGAATAATGTTTATCGTTGAAACACTTTCGGTTATACTGCAGGTGGCTTCGTTTAAGCTTACCGGCAAACGCATATTTAAAATGAGCCCCATTCACCATCATTTTGAAATGTGCGGAATGAGTGAGAATGCAATTGTAATTATGTTTGTGGGAATAACAGTGGTAATGTGCATACTGGCATATTTTGCTGTATAAGGAGTTTAATATGGCACGCAGAAGGCAGAGCTTAAAAATTAATAAAAGAAGCAAAAAGGGTGGTATTGATATGCCTCTCTTTATTACCTTGCTTATAATGCTTGCCTTTGGTCTTATAATGATATTCAGCGCAAGCTCACCCTCGGCATATTACGAGGTGGGCGACAAATTTTACTACATAAAAAGACAGCTTTTGTTTACGGTAGTGGGATTTGCGTGTATGGTATGGGCAATGAACATATCAATAAAAACTATAAAAAAGTATGCTCCCCATCTGTGCCTTGTTTCGCTGATACTGATGATTGCAGTTATATTTGTAGGACAGTCGGGCGGTGGTGCACAGAGATGGCTGGCTTTCGGGCCAATCACCTTTCAGCCCTCCGAGCTTGCCAAATACGCACTTGTGTTTTATTTTGCAAAGCTTTTAACCGAGCGCCCCAAAAATCATCTTGATAATTTTGTCAGCGGATTTCTTCCCTATATAGGTATAATGGGTGCTTTTGCACTTTGCCTTTTTTTACAGGACCACTTAAGCGGTATAGTAATTATTTTTGCATCGCTTATGGTATTACTGTTTGCGGCAGGGGCAAAGCCTTCGCATTTTATTGTGGTTCTGATAGTGGGTGTAATTGGCCTGTTTGTACTGGCGTATATTGAACCCTACAGACTTAAAAGACTTACAGCCTTTATAGACCCATTTGGAGATAAAATGGACACAGGCTGGCAGATAGTTCAGGGACTTTATGCAATAGGCTCGGGCGGAATGTTTGGCAGAGGTCTGGGACAGAGCCGACAAAAGTTTTTGTACATACCCGAAGCGCACAATGACTATATATATGCGATAATCTGTGAAGAGCTGGGCTTTATCGGAGCACTTGCGGTAGCAATACTCTTTGCGGTGTTTATTACAAGAGGAATATATATTGCTTTGAATTGTCCCGATAAGTTTACATCACTGGTGGCATTCGGAATAACCTCGGTGCTGGGTCTTCAGTATCTTATAAATGTAGGGGTTGTTACTTCTGCCATTCCAAACACAGGTATGCAGCTGCCTTTCTTCAGCGCCGGCGGAACATCACTTTTAATTATGATGACAGCGGTGGGTGTATTGCTTAACATTTCGCGGTATGCCAAAAAGAAGGAATCGGAAGGAGAAGAGGCGGAAAAATGAGAATTATTTTGTCAGGCGGAGGTACAGCAGGACACATAAACCCTGCTATTGCAATAGCAAATTATTTTAAAAGCCGTGAACCCGACTGTGAAATTTTATTTATAGGAACTCCGGGCGGAATGGAATGCGGTCTTGTAGAAAGAGAAGGCTATCCCATGCGCCATATAAAGGTGACGGGACTTAAAAGAAGCCTTAGCCTTGACACGATAAAAACCTTGAAAAATGCCGTAACCTCCTATTCTGCGGCGAAAAAAATTATAAAGGAATTCGCCCCTGATGCAGTTATAGGAACAGGTGGATATGTTTGTGCGCCTGTTATGTTTGCGGCGGCACACTATAAAATACCCACCCTTGTGCACGAGCAAAATGTAATTCCCGGTCTTACGGTAAAAATGCTTGCAAACTGTGTGGATGTAACTGCAATAAGCTTTGAAGAAACAGTGCAGTACCTTAAAAAAGTACGTCGCACAGAGCTTGTGGGCAATCCTATACGAAACGGCATTCTTTCTGCCAAAAAGACAGAAAATGACGAACCTGTTGTGCTTATCAGCGGCGGCAGTCTTGGTGCGGACAGTATTAACAATGCACTTGTAGAGCTGCTTGGTCTGCCGGGACAGGGGTATTATAAAATTATTGCTTCGGTAGGACAGAGAAATTACGATAAAATAATGCAAAAAATTAAGGAAGCAGGTATTACTCCCGGCCCTGATAAAGAAATTCTTCCTTATATATATAATATGGATGAAGTACTGGCAATGGCAGATGTGGCAATTACACGCGCCGGAGCTATAACGGTAAGCGAGCTTTGTGCAATAGGTAAGCCGGCAATTATAATTCCAAGCCCCAATGTTGCACACAATCATCAGCTTTACAATGCGCGCTATATGGAAAAACGCGGCGCGGCAGTAGTAATACTTGAAGAGGAGCTGACGGGTAAGCTGTTGGCAGAGCAGATTAAAAAACTTCTTTCAGACAAAGAACTTCTTAAAAAGATGAGCCGGGCAGGTAAGGCGGCGGCAATAACCACCTCTTGTGAGGGTATATATAATATAATGAAGGAACTCATCATAAAAAGGGGCAAGTAACCACTTTCGGCATCTTTGCATAGTATGTATTTGCGGAGGTGCTTTGATGAGCAAAATTATAATTAACGGAGGACGTCCCCTTCGGGGCAGTGTGAGTGTTCAGGGAGCAAAGAATTCAGTTTTACCTATTCTTGCGGCAACAATACTCAGCGGCTGCGAAAGTGTAATAGAGGGATGCCCCGATTTAAACGACGTAGATTATTCCATACAGATTTTAGAATACTTAGGATGCAAGGTAAAAAGGGAAGGCAGTACCATAACTGTTGATTCATCTACCGTAAAAACCAGCTGCATTCCCGATGAGCTTATGTGTAAAATGCGCTCGTCCATTACCTTTTTAGGCCCTATTACCGCCCGCTGCGGAAGTGCATATATGTGTTCTCCCGGCGGATGTGAGTTGGGTCCCCGTCCCATTGACCTACATATAAAGGCTTTGGGTAAAATGGGTGCCGAGGTGACTGAACAGGGCGGACATGTAAAGGCAGTTGCACCCGGTCTTATAGGCAGGGATTTGCATCTGGATTTCCCGAGTGTGGGCGCTACCGAGAATATTATGATGGCGGCAACACTTGCAAAGGGAACAACAATAATTACAAATGCGGCAAAGGAACCCGAAATAGTGGATTTGCAAAACTTTCTTGTAAAGATGGGCGCAAAAATCCGCGGCGCAGGAAGTGACGTAATCATTATAGAAGGCGTAACACGTCTTTATCCTGTAACCCACAGAATAATACCTGACAGAATTGTAGCGGCAACCTATCTTTGTGCCGCGGCAATGACAGGCGGCAAGGCAGAGCTTAAAAATGTAAAGCCGGGTCATATCCGCGCCATACTTTCTGCTTTAAAGGATACAGGTGCGGCGGTTATAAGCCGCAAAAATTCGGTGCTTGTTACAGCAGGGTCACGTCTTTTGCCTTTAAACATACTGCGTACCCTTCCATATCCGGGTTTTCCCACCGATGCACAGGCGATGCTCACCGCAATGCTGTGTGTGGCAGACGGAACAAGCATAGTGGTTGAAAGCATTTTTGAAAACCGTTTCCGTCATTGTCCCGAGCTTTGTAAAATGGGCGCAAAAATAAATGCCCACGGTAATGTGGCGGTTATAAAGGGTGTAAAGCACCTTACCGGTGCCGAGGTAACTGCGGCAGAGCTTCGCGGTGGTGCGGCGCTTACCGTTGCAGGTGTTGCAGCAAGAGGAAAAAGTGTGGTACACGGAACAGAATATATTCACAGAGGCTACTCTGATATAGTTGGTGATTTATGTTGCCTCGGGGCGGACATAACGGAGGAATGATAAATGACAAAGAAAAGAAAAAAACGCAGACGTATAAGGAAGCTTCCAATACTCATTCTGCTTTTTATAATAGCCATAACAGTTACCCTTACAACGCCAACCTTTAATATAAAAACCATACAGGTAAGCGGTAATGAAAAGGTTGCAAGCGAGGAGATTGTGCTAAATTCGGGAATATTAACAGGAACAAATCTTTTTACCTTTAGTAAAGGCAGTGCAACAGAAGGAATAAAAAGGCTTGCGTATATAGATACGGTTAAAATACAAAGAAAAATACCAAAAACAGTTCTTATAACCGTTACCGAGTGTGTGCTGGCGGCATATATTGATGACGGCACACAGCTGGTAGGTATAGATAAAAAGGGAAAAGTACTTGAACTTTTCCCTCAAAATACCAATTTGGACAAGCCTGTGGTAAAGGGAATTACCACAGCGACATGTAATGTCGGTGAAACAATAGTAACCGAGCCTGCAGAAATGGCAGATACTCTTGTAAGATTTATTTCAAAGCTTGATGAGTATGGCGCACTTGCCGTTACTGCAGAAATAAGAATGAATTCACGTACCGATATGCAGTTTGTAACAAAATCGGGGCTCAGGGTAATGATGGGCTCGGAGAGTGAAATGGATTATAAATTCAAGTATTATGAGTCGGTGCTTCAGAAAATAGGCGAGGATGCCGGCGGAGTACTGGATATTACAAGCGGCAGCGAAAAAGCAACCTACAGAAAGAGTGATGATTAATGAAAATCAAAAGTTCGCAGCTTGCTATCGGACTTGTCTGTATTCTACTTGGCTTTGTCATAACAATGCAGATAAAAAGTGTAAGCTTTAATACCAACCGTGAAACGGCAATAAAAAGCGGAAACACCCGTCTTGAAGAGGCAAGCAGTCTTAAGGCCGAGAATGAAGAGCTTAAGAAAAAAATTATTATGCTTGAGGAAGAAATAGACTTTTACAACCAGAACTTAGGTGCAACAGGGGACGGAAGGGTTATGCTTGAGCAGATTAAGAGGGCAGAAACTCTTGCAGGTCTTACAAGCCTCACAGGCGAGGGTGTGGTTGTCACAATGAATGACAGTAAGGCAAAGGGAGCAGATGGCGTCTCGTCAGAAAACTATCTCATACACGATGATGACGTGCGCAAGGTTGTAAACGAGCTTTTTGCGGCGGGCGCCGAGGCAATATCCATAAACGGGGAACGAATGATAGTTACCTCTGCCATAAGATGTGTAGGACCTGTGATAGTAATAAACAATAACAGGTATTCACCACCCTACGTTATAAGCGCAATAGGGGACAGAAAAACACTTTCGGCTGCGCTCAACCAGAGAGACGGTGTTGTAGACACACTGCGAAACCTCTGGAAGATTGAAATAGATATCGTGGAAAAGGAAAAAGTGGTTATTCCGCGGTACACCGGAACAACAACATTCAAATATGCCAAAAAAACAGCGGAGTAGGAGGGGATAAGCTTGATAGCCATAACAGGACTGCTGATTGGGGTTGCGCTGGCATTTTGTATAAACTTCCATATTCCGGATGCTTATACAGTATATGTTGCGGTAGGAATTTTGGCTGCACTCGACTCTGTTTTCGGGGGAATTGCGGCATCAATGAAGAAAAAATTTAATATTGTAATCTTTCTTACAGGGTTTTTCAGCAATGTTTTAATTGCGGCGGGACTCACATATTTTGGAAAAATCCTTGGTTTGGACCTATATATGGCAGCAATTATAGTGTTTGGAACAAGATTATTTCAAAATTTTGCAATAATTCGCAGATTACTATTGATTAAATTGGAAAAAAGAGATAAAATATATGTTAGTGAAAACTCAGATGAGGACTAAGGAGGAATTTTGAAATGAATGCATCCGATATGAATTTAGCACAGGTTATAAAGGTAATAGGTGTTGGCGGCGGCGGAAGCAACGCTGTTGACAGAATGATTGACGCCGGACTTCAGGGCGTGGAATTTCTGGCAGTAAATACCGATAGCCAGGCACTTGGAAAATCCAAGGCACAGGAAAAAATACAGATAGGCGAAAAAATAACAAAAGGTCAGGGCGCAGGTGCTGACCCCGAAATAGGCAGAAAGGCTGCTGAAGAAAGCAGAGGCAGTATTGAAGCTGCTATTAAAGACGCTGACATGATTTTTGTTACAGCAGGTATGGGCGGCGGAACAGGTACCGGCGCAGCTCCCATTGTTGCATCCATGGCAAAGGAAATGGGTATTCTTACAGTAGGTGTTGTAACAAAGCCCTTCTCTTTCGAAGCAAGACGCAGAATGACTCAGGCAGAAGCTGGTATTGCAGCGCTGAGCGAAGCTGTTGATACAATAATTGTTATCCCCAATGACAGACTGCTGTCCATAAGCAGCGCTAAAACAACTCTTACAGATTCCTTTAAGATGGCAGACGAAAGCCTCCGTCAGGGTGTACAGGGTGTATCCGATCTTATTTACAGACCCGGTATCATGAACGTTGACTTTGCCGACGTTACAGCTATTATGAAGGACGCAGGCTTTGCTCATATGGGTATAGGCAGAGCAAGAGGCGACAACAGAGCAGAAGAAGCAGCTCGTATGGCTATTGAAAGTCCCCTGCTTGAAACAACCATCGACGGTGCAACAGGTGTTCTTATCAACATCACAGCAAGCGAAGAAAGCCTTACACTCTTCGAATTCAATGCAGCAGCAGAACTCATCCACAGCTGTGCAGACCCCAATGCTAACATTATCGTTGGTACATCCACAGATGAAAACCTGGGTGATGACCTTATGGTTACTGTTATTGCTACAGGGTTCCAGAAGAAGAACGCAAAGAACATTACCGACCCCACAACATTCGTAGCAGGCGGAAATGCTTCATCCTTCGATTCTGAAGATTTACAGCTGCCCGATTTTCTTAAAAAGACAGAATTCTAATTTATAAAGTACATATAAAAGTCTCCGCTATTGGCGGAGACTTTTTTGCTGATAAGCCAAAAACAGAAAAAGTGATGCACAAGGTATTGTGTTTTCGTTTTAAATAAAAACACATTATAATGGGGGAGAATACCCCTGTTTTTTTATGTGTATATATAATAAGGAAGAAACTCGGTCAATTTTAATTAAAAAGAGAGGTGAAAATGCCCTTAAGACCGCTGTTTTGGTCAGCCTGAAACAAAGTGTTTTTTAACACACTTTAAGAGGCACAAAAAACCAACAAAAACACCCCTGAAAAACCATGCGATTATAAGCCGGTTTATGGCGTAAAAACACCCCTGTTTTACACCCTGAAACAGGGGTATTTCACCCTCTTTTTTACACAAAAATTCGCATTTTTACGGCATTTTAAGCCAAAAAAATCTGTATGTATTTCAGGGCGAAAACCGGTGTTTTACCCTCAACTTTACCTAAATTTTAATAACATATAATGTAAAATAATCCATAAAAAGTAAAATATATTTCCAAAAAATGTAAGAAAAATTTAGATTGACATATTTTTTTCTAAAAAATTTAAAAATTTTTGTAACAATTTTTTAATTATTTCTAAATATTTGAAATGCCCTTGTATCAAGGGATAGAGGAAATTTGCCGGAGAGGAGTGAAATGTAAATAAAAGGCAACGGTGGTATAAAAAGTTAAAAAAATAATATAATAATTTGACAAAAGCCATTTTTTTGGGTAAAATATCAAACGAACGAGGTGATTTGATGTTTAAAACAAGCGGATTGTTAAGCAAACAGCTTGGAAAATTACTTACCGTTGTTCTTGCAATAACAATCCTTGTTACAGTATCGATTCTCTTTTCGGCATCTACAGTTGAAAAAACAGTTAACATTTATGCAGATGATAATGTAACAATTACAGGCACTAAAGCAACAACAGTTACAGGTGCTCTGGATGAGGCAGGTATTAAACTTTCTTCTCTGGATATGGTTGTACCTGACGGAACCACTCCGGTGTGTGCCGGAATGGACATTAAAGTATACAGAGCAATCAATGTTGCAATAGTAACAGACGAAAAGGCCATAACAAAAATACTTTCTGCAAGAAACGTAGGAGAGGCCTTGAAGAAAGCCGGAGTAGAACCCGGACTTTACGATATGGTTATGCCCGATGCCAGCAGTGAAGTTTATGACGGTATGATCATAACAGTTAAAAAAGCTACTAATCTCAAACTGAATATTCACGGAACAGGATATGATATATCCACACAGGCTGAAACAGTCGGCACTCTTTTCGAGAGCATGGGCATTAAAATTTCGGAGGAAGAACGCGTAAACGTTGATCTTACCCAGCCCATTACCGAAGGAATGAACATTGATATAATAAAGCTTGGAAAGAACTATGTTGATGTAATTGAAGACATTCCCTACGGTACAGATGTTAAGTACACTGATGAACTTGAAAAAGGTGATTCGCGTAAGGCGAGCGACGGTAAGCTCGGTAAGCAGACAGTAACATATCTGGTTTCATATGAAAACGGCGTTGAGGTATCCAGAGAGGTTACAGGCAAAATGGTAATAGAACAGCCTGTAAACGAAGTTTATGAGTACGGCACCGCAACCTTTGTGGTAACAAGCAGGGGAGAACGTGTACGTGCACGCAGAACACTCAACGTAGTTGCAACAGCTTATGACTTATCCTACGAAAGCTGTGGCAAAAACCCCGGTGACAGAGGTTACGGAATAACAGCCAGCGGTATGCCGGCACAGTACGGTGTTATTGCTGTTGACAGAAGCGTAATCCCTCTGGGAACAAGACTTTATGTAGAAGCGCCTGACGGTTCGTGGAGCTATGGCTATTGTATAGCAGGTGACACAGGCGGCGGTATCCGCGGCAACCGTATCGACCTTTTCTACAATTCAAGACAGGAAGCAATCAATTTTGGCAGACGAAACGCGGTTGTTTATGTGCTTGACTGATTTCGACATACTCTTCTTTTATGGAGTGGTACAAAGATGTGCTCATACAGTTATGTGTGAGCACATCTTTTTTGTAATTTTGAAAATTAAAAAAATTTTCGCAAAAAATAAAAATATATGTTGACTTGCAACATTTTTTTTGCTATACTAATTTCTATAAATAAACGAGAAGGAGCGTAACTTATGTTAGCTAAAGACGTTGTAATACAAAATCAAGTTGGCTTGCACGCTCGTCCTGCAACATTTTTTATCCAGAAAGCTAACGAGTTTACGTCGAGCATATGGGTTGAAAAGGATGAGAGAAAGGTTAATGCAAAAAGCCTGCTCGGGGTACTTTCCCTCGGTATAGCGGGTGGAACAAATATAACCATCATCGCTGACGGTGCAGACGAAAACGAAGCAGTTGATGCTTTATGTGACCTTATCAACTCAAACTTTGCTGAATAAAAACTAATACAAAAAAACAGTCCGTGTGGGCTGTTTTTTGACGTGTGGAATATGATAAGAAATTGGGAAGAGGAATATGAATAATAAAATAAGTGAAAAACTTAAACAGCTTCCTGACCTGCCCGGGGTATACATCATGAGGGACAGTACCAGGCTTATTATCTATATCGGAAAAGCCAAAAACCTTAAAAACCGCGTCAAGCAGTATTTCGGCAGCGGCAGTGGTCATACACCCAAGGTTGCGGCTATGGTGGAGAAGATTGACGAATTTGAATATATAATTACAGACAGCGAGTTTGAGGCACTGTGCCTTGAGTGTAATCTTATAAAAAAGCATAAGCCGAGATACAATATTCTGCTGAAGGACGATAAAGGCTATCCCTTTATAAAGGTTACGGTAAAGGATGAATTTCCGCGCATAAGCCTTGCGCGTAAAAGCGAAAACGACGGTGCAAAATATTTTGGCCCCTACCCAAACAGCGCTGTAATACGTGACACAATAGATGTTTTGCGTAAAATTTTTAAAATTCAGCATTGCGGGAAGCAGTTTCCGAGGGACATTGGCAAAGAACGCCCTTGCCTTTACTATTCCATGAACAGGTGTATGGCGCCCTGCTCGGGTAATATTGACAGTAAAGAGTATAGAAAGGTGTTTGAGCAGATATGCGGCTTTTTAGAGGGTAAACACAGTAAACTGATTGCAGAGCTTAAAGCCGACATGCAAAAGGCGGTGGATGAGCTTGCCTTTGAACGCGCCGCGGCAATACGTGACAGAATTGTGGGTATAGAAAAAATATCCGAGGGACAAAAGGTTACTGCAGGTACCTTGCACGAGGCGGATATAATTGCTCTGGCGCACGATGATGACCTTGCGGTGTTTACCTGCTTTTTTGTTCGCGGTAATAAGCTTGTGGGCAGCCGCACCTTTAAACAAAGCGGTATGCTTATATTAAACGAGGAGGCAGCGGTTTCCGAGTTTATAAGTGCATATTACAGCGCGGATAATGATATACCTGCCCGCGTGGTTTGCGCGGTATCTCCCGGCAATATGGAGGAGATAGCAAGGTGGCTTACCGACAAAAAGGGTAAAAAGGTAACAGTAATGGAACCTAAAAGAGGCGAGGTACGAAAGCTTGCCGATATGGCAATAAAAAACAGCAGACATTCGCTTATGGAATATAAGCTTAATATACTCAAAAAGAATGACAAAAATCTTGCCCTGCGTGAGCTGGCAGAGGCATTGGGATTACCTGAAGAACCCGAGGTAATAGAGGCATACGATATTTCCAACACAGGCGGCGAGGAAAATGTAGGCTCCATGGTTACATTTATTTCGGGCAAAAAAAGCTCAAAGGATTATAAGCGCTTTAAAATAAAAAACATTGTTGGCTCAAACGACTATGAGTGCATGAAGGAGGTTCTTGTAAGGCGGTTTATCCACTACCACGAGGATAAATCGGGCGGATTTAAAAGACTGCCCTCACTCATTTTAGTTGACGGCGGACGCGGCCATGTAAGTGCCGCAAAGGAAGCACTGGGTTATCTTGATATTAATGTGCCTGTTTACGGCATGGTAAAGGACGACAGGCACAAAACCTCAAACCTTACCGATGAAAATGCCGTTGTGGGTCTTACACCCGGCACTCCTGCCTTTCGTCTTGTAACACAAATTCAGGACGAGGCGCACAGGTTTGCAATAACCTACCACAAAAGCCTGCGCAGTAAAAAGACATTTGAGAGCGAGCTTTCGGGCATAAAGGGTGTGGGTGAGGCGAGAAGACGCGCTCTTATGAAGCATTTTAAGAGTGTTAAAAAAATAAAAGAGGCGGATATTGCCGCCCTGTCACAGGTCCCCGGTATTGACAGTGCAACTGCAAAAAATATTTACGATTATTTTGCGGGGGACAAAAATTAATTATTAAATTTTCAAAAAATACTTTACAAAGTGAATGTTTTGTAGTACTGTGTAAATATTATTAACTGTCTGCAAAGAAATTTCGGAGGTAAAAATGGCAAAGAATCTTGTTATTGTTGAGTCACCTGCTAAGGCTAAAACAATAAAAAAATACCTGGGCAAGGATTTTGAAGTGGTTGCGTCTATGGGTCACCTGCGCGACTTACCCAAAAGCCAGCTGGGTGTTGATATAGAAAATGACTTTGAACCCAGATATATAACTATTCGCGGCAAGGGTGAGCTTTTAGGTAAGCTCAAAAAGGATGCTAAAACAGCAAAGCACGTTTATCTCGCAGCCGATCCTGACCGTGAAGGAGAGGCTATATCCTGGCATCTTGCACAGTGTCTTGAAATAGACCCTGCATCAAAGTGCAGAATAACTTTTAATGAAATTACAAAAAATGCGGTGAAAGCGGCTGTGAAAGAACCCAAGGGTATTGATATAAACCTTGTAAACGCACAGCAGGCACGCAGAATACTTGACAGAATAGTTGGCTATAAGCTCAGCCCGCTGCTCTGGAAAAAGGTTAAAAAGGGACTCAGCGCAGGAAGAGTTCAATCTGCAGTTACCGGAATAGTTGTTGACAGAGAACGCGAAATCGAAAAATTTATTCCCGAGGAATACTGGACAATAGAAGCAAATCTTACCGACGAAAAGGGCAAAAATGCCTTCAAGGCAAAATTCCACGGCGTAGGAGGTAAGAAAAAGGCAATAGCCGACGGGGATACAGCAAAGGAAATACTCGCAAAGGCAGAAAATGCAAAGTATGCTATAAAAACGGCAAAGTACGGCGAAAAGAAAAAGTCGCCCCTGCCTCCCTTTACTACAAGTACCCTGCAGCAGGAAGCATCAAGAAGACTTGGCTTTACATCCAAAAGAACAATGGCGGCAGCACAGACTCTGTACGAGGGTGTTGACGTTCAGGGTCATGGCACATTGGGTCTTATCACATATATGCGTACCGACTCGCTGCGTATTTCGGCAGAGGCTATGGCAGCGGCTGCAGACTTTATAAACGCAAACTACGGTAAGGAATTTTTGCCCTCCGCACCCCGCCACTTTAAAACAGGTAAAGCGGCGCAGGATGCCCACGAAGCAATAAGACCTACCGATGTTACTATAACACCCGAAAAGGCAAAGGCTACCCTGACTGCCGACCAGTATAAGCTTTATAAGCTTATCTGGGAAAGATTTATGGCAAGTCAGATGGCGGTTGCTGTTTATTCCACTCTGGCTATAGATATTGATGCCGAGGGACTCTGGTTTAAGGCATCCTTCTCAAAGGTTAAGTTTAAGGGATATGAATACATTTACGAGGACGGCAGAGAGGAAGAGGATGTAAACCATCTGTTACCCTCATTCGCAGAAGGACAGGAGCTTAAGCTCTCTAAAATTCTGCCCGAGCAGCATTTTACCGAGCCACCTTCAAGATACACAGAAGGCTCACTTATTAAGGCTATGGAGGAGAGAGGCATTGGCAGACCCAGTACCTATGCCCCCACCATTACCACCATTCTGGCAAGAGGATATGTGGTGCGTGAAAAGAAGCTTTTGAAACCCACAGAGCTTGGCTATGTTACCACCGACCTTATGAAGGAATACTTCTCGGATATAGTTAATGTTGAATTTACTGCCGATATGGAAGGACGTCTTGATAAAATCGAGGACGGCGATCTGGAATGGGTATCCATACTCAAGGACTTTTACGGACCATTTAAAAACGAGCTTGACCACGCCGATTCTGTTATAGGTAAGGTTGAGGTTAAGGACGAGGAGTCGGACGAAATCTGCGAAAAGTGCGGCAGAACAATGGTATATAAAATGGGCAGATTTGGTAAGTTTTTGGCTTGCCCCGGTTTCCCACAGTGCAGAAATGCAAAGCCCATTATTATTGACACAGGTGTAACCTGCCCCAAATGCGGCGGCAAAATTACCGAACGCAAATCCCAACGCGGAAAGAAATACTATGCCTGTGAAAACAGTGCAAAATGCGGTACTGTTTTATGGGATATGCCTTCAAAAGAGGTGTGCGAAAAATGCGGCGGCGTTAAGGTTATAAAAAATTCCAGAAGCGGAAAGAAAACAGTTTGTCCTAACAAGGAATGTGAGGAGAACACAAAGAAATGAAAATAACCGTTATAGGCGGAGGACTGGCAGGCTGTGAGGCGGCGTGGTATGCTGCCAACGCAGGCGCAAAGGTAGTCCTTAAAGAAATGAAACCAAATAAATATTCACCGGCTCACAAGGCAAACAAGCTTTGTGAGCTTGTTTGCAGTAATTCCCTTAAAGCTGACAGATTGGACAGCGCAGGCGGACTTTTAAAAAAAGAGATGGAAATGTTCGGCTCGGTTGTGTGCGCGGCGGCTGCACAAACACGGGTGCCCGCAGGCGGTGCATTGGCGGTTGACAGGGAAAAGTTTGCCGATTTGGTTACAGATATGCTTTCAAGGCACCCCAATATAGAAATAGTAACAGAGGAAGTAAAACAAATCCCCCGCGAAGGTGTGGTAATTGTTGCGGCAGGCCCCCTTGTGGAAGGTGAGCTTGCACAGGATATAAAAGAGCTTACAGGCGATTACTTCAGCTTTTACGATGCGGCGGCACCCATTGTAACAAGAGAAAGTATAGATATGGAAAGTGCTTTTCTGGGCGCACGCTACGGCAGAGGGGGAGATGATTACATAAACTGCCCCATGACCCGCGAGGAGTATTATGACTTTTATACGGCACTTATAACCGCTGAAAGAGCAGAACTTCACGAGGGGATTGAAAACCCCAGGGTGTTTGAAGGATGTATGCCGGTGGAGATAATGGCGGCAAGGGGAGAGGAAACCCTTTTGTACGGTCCCTTAAAGCCTGTGGGACTTTATGACCCCAAAACAGGCAAGCGCCCCTTTGCAGTTGTTCAGCTTCGTCAGGATAACCGCGAGGGCACCTTATATAGTCCTGTGGGCTTTCAGACAAATCTTAAGTGGGGCGAGCAAAAGAGAGTATTCTCTATGATACCTGCACTTAAAAATGCAGAATTTGCACGCTACGGTGTAATGCACAGAAACAGTTTTATAAACTCACCGCAGCTTTTGGAAAAGGATTTTTCACTTAAAAGCAACAGGAACATATTTTTTGCAGGGCAGATAACAGGTGTGGAGGGCTACACCGAATCTGCAATGAGCGGCATACTTGCAGGAATAAATGCGGTGAGAAGATGCAAGGGTGAAGAAGAATTTATCCTGCCCCGTGAAACCATGATGGGTGCACTTACCGATTATGTTACCGGTGGAGCAACAGGCGACTTTCAGCCTATGAATGCAAATTTCGGGATTATACCGCCCCTTGAAACAAGAATTAAAGATAAAAAAGAAAGATACACGGCACTTGCACAACGTTCTCTGGAACTTCTGGGTAAAACAAAGAGCTTTTTATAAAAAAGTATTGACGGACATTCCTTATTTTGATAAAATAGAAAAAAGTGCAGAAAGGAAAGTGACACATGAGAGAAAAGAGCTTTATTAAAGAAGGACTGACATTTGATGACGTTTTGCTTATCCCCCGCAAGTCGGATATACTGCCTTCGGATGTTAGTTTATCAACAAAACTTACAAAGAAAATAACACTTAACATTCCCCTTATCAGTGCGGCAATGGATACTGTAACCGAGTCGCGTCTTGCAATAGCTATGGCAAGAGAGGGCGGAATAGGTATTATACATAAGAATATGTCCATAGAAGAGCAGGCAACCGAGGTTGACAAGGTTAAGCGTTCGGAACACGGCGTAATAGTTGACCCCTTCTCGCTTACACCCAACCACACACTCCGCGATGCTGACGGACTTATGGGCAAATACAAAATTTCGGGTGTTCCCATTACAGAAGGCACAAAGCTTGTAGGTATTCTTACAAACCGCGACCTGCGCTTTGAAGAAAACTTTGACAAGCCCATCTACCAGGTTATGACAAAGGAAAACCTGATTACAGCGCCCGAGGGAACAACACTCGAGCAGGCACAGGAAATACTGCGCAGACATAAAATAGAAAAACTGCCCATTGTTGATAAGGATTACAATTTAAAGGGACTTATCACAATCAAGGATATTGAAAAGGCTGTTCAGTATCCCAATTCTGCAAAGGACGAAAGCGGCAGACTTTTAGTAGGTGCGGCTATCGGCGCAACTGCAGACGTGCTCGACAGATGTGAAGCTCTTTGCGCTGCAAAGGTTGATATTGTAGCTCTTGACTCTGCACACGGTCATTCTTCAAATATTATAAATACCCTTAAAAAGGTTAAAGCAGCTTTCCCTGAATTGCAGGTAATTGCAGGTAACATTGTTACAGGTGAAGCGGCACGCGAGCTTATCGAAGCAGGCGCGGACGCAGTTAAGGTTGGTATGGGCCCCGGCTCTATCTGTACAACACGTGTTGTTGCAGGTATCGGTATGCCCCAGATTACCGCAATTTGCGACGTTTATGAAGAAGCGGCTAAATACGGAATTCCTGTTATTGCCGACGGTGGTATTAAATACTCGGGCGATTTGTCCAAGGCTGTTGCCGCAGGTGCAGACGTTATTATGATTGGTAGCCTGTTTGCAGGCTGTGAAGAAAGCCCCGGAGATGAAGAAATTTATCAGGGCAGAAGATTTAAGGTTTACAGAGGCATGGGCTCTCTTGCCGCTATGGGCGAGGGCAGCAGTGACCGTTACTTCCAGCAGAAGAACAAAAAGTTTGTACCCGAAGGCGTTGAAGGTCGTGTACCCTACAAGGGCATGCTGTCTGATACTATTTATCAGCTTATGGGTGGTCTGCGTTCAGGTATGGGCTACTGCGGAACTGCTTCTATTGAAGAGCTTAAGACAGAAGGTCAGTTTGTAAGAATTACAGGCTCAGGTCTTCGTGAAAACCATCCTCACGATATATTTATTACAAAGGAAGCACCTAACTATTCGGTCAGCCAGTAATCTTCGGCGGGATGTTAAAATTCCGCATACCGCAAAAGACAGTTTGTATATGATTTAACATTTTTAAATAAATGTGCTTACAAAAGATAAAATACATTTAAGTTTTAGAGGAACAAACCCAAAATCGGGTTTGTTCTTTTTTGTGTCTTTTGCTATAAACGAATATGACCGCCGATATACCTCGTATAATCGGCGGTCATGTTCGTTTATTCTGCAAAATTTTTCCTATCCCTTATTTACTGCTCAATAAATTTCAAAAACTCCTGTGCCGCAAGAGAAAGCGGATTATGTTTAAGATATGCATAGCCTATGCTGCGTGCGGGAATGGGAGGAGTAAGGTTCATTTTTAAAACTCTTCCGCTGTCTATGGCATCCTTTGAAAATTCCTCTATAACACAGGCGACACCCAAATGAATGGATGCAAAACGCAGCAGAAGGTCATGCGCCGCCATTTCGATATGAGGCTCAAGGGTAATTTTATCCGACTCAAAAATTTTGTTTATATATCTTCGTGTGGATGAATTTTCTTCAAGTAAAATAAGCGGCTCCTTTGCCATTTGTCCTCGCGTATATGTCTTTTTTGCGTTGTAGTCTGCGCCGCACACAAAAACATCGTGTATTTCAAAACAGGGTTTGATTTCAAGCTCATCATCCTCGGCGGGCATATTTACAAAGGCAAGCTCTGCCTTGCCCTCTTTTACAAGAGCGAGCATACGCGACGAATAGGAGTTTGCCATTTCAATATGTATTTCGGGATATGTGGCATGAAACTTTTCAAGATAGGGGAGCAGATAGTGGCTTGTAATTGTATCACCTGCGGCAATAACAAGCGAGCCGCTGTCTAAATGATGAAGCCTGGCAAGCAGAGTTTCGCCCTGCTCTATTGACAAAATTGCATTTTCCACCTTCTGAAAAAGCAGTTCACCCTCTTTTGTAAGGGTAACACCGCGGCGTGAACGTACAAACAACTGTGTGTTCAAATCCTGTTCAAGCTGATGAATGCACTGGGATATCGCCGACTGTGAAATGTAAAGATGGCGTGCCGCTGTAGAAAATGAAGCGTGGCGTGCGGTTTCGTAGAAAATTTTATAATAATCCAGCTTTGTTTGCATATAAGCACTCCTTATCACTGTTGTAAGATATATCTATTTTACTTATGTCTTTAATTGTATTATAATAAGTAAGGTGATAAAAGTCAATAATCGGGAGGAGATTTTTATGGCAAGAAAAGTCGGAACCATTTCAAGAGGTATTCGTTGCCCTATTATCCGTGAGGGAGACGATATTGCAGAGATTATGGTAACAAGCGTTATGGAAGCAGCAGAGGAAGAAGGCTTTGAACTTCGTGACCGTGATGTTGTTGCGGTAACAGAATCTGTTGTTGCACGTGCACAGGGTAACTATGCATCTGTTGAGGCTATTGCACAGGATGTAAAGGAAAAGCTTGGTGACGGTACAATAGGTGTAATTTTCCCCATTCTCAGCCGTAACCGCTTTGCAATCTGTCTGCGCGGTATTGCAATGGGAGTTAAAAAGGTTGTGCTTATGCTCAGCTATCCCAGTGACGAGGTGGGCAATGCAATTGTTTCCTTGGACCAGCTTGACGAGGCGGGCATTAACCCTTATACAGACGTTCTCACAGAAGCAAAATACAGAGAACTGTTTGGTGAAAATCCTCACCCCTTCACCAATGTGGACTATATTAAGTACTATGGTGACTTAATCCGTTCCTGCGGTGCAGAGGCTGAAATTATTCTTGCAAACGACCCCCGTGCTATATTAAAGTATGCAGACAGTGTGCTGACCTGTGATATTCACAGCCGCGCACGTACAAAGAGAATACTTCTTGCTGCAGGCGCAAAGCGTGTGGCAGGACTTGACGATATTCTGAACAAACCCGTAAACGGTAGCGGCTACAATTCAAAGTACGGTCTTTTAGGCTCCAATAAATCCACAGAGGACACAATTAAGCTGTTCCCCCAGGAATGCTTTGAAATGGTAAATGATGTTCAAAAGAGATTTAAAGAACGCACAGGTAAAAATGTTGAGGTAATGGTTTACGGTGACGGTGCCTTCAAGGATCCTGTGGGCAAAATATGGGAGCTTGCTGACCCGGTTGTTTCACCTGCATACACAAAGGGACTTGAAGGAACACCAAATGAGCTTAAGCTCAAATACCTTGCGGACAACGATTATGCTGACCTTAAGGGCGAAGAACTTAAAAAGGCTATTGAAGAGGCAATCCGTAAAAAGGATGCAGACCTTGTGGGAAACATGGCATCCCAGGGCACAACACCCCGCCGCCTTACCGACCTTATCGGTTCACTTTGTGACCTGACAAGCGGCTCGGGCGATAAGGGAACACCCATAATACTTGTTCAGGGATATTTTGATAATATGACAGACTGATACTAAGGGGACGCGACAGCGTCCCCTTTTTTAATCTAAAATATTGAAAAGGAAAGCTGATTGTGTTATAATCTTTTTATATTATATCTTTTTTGCGAAAAACCTGCTTAAACAGAGGAGATACATACAATGAACAAGGATATTTACAGCCCTTTACGAATGCTCCATGACGATTATGGATATAAAAAAGAAGACAGTTTTGAAAATAAAATAGATTGCATACACACCCGCCTTAAACAGCTTAAAGAGAAGGGTTTTGGCGGTGTTGTTACAAATGTTGCACATCAGGACTATTTACAGGATGAAGAAGAGCTTGCACTTATGGCGGAAAAGGCAAAAGCCTGCAAAGAGCTTGGTATGAGAATGTGGCTTTATGACGAGGATGGCTGGCCCAGTGGTCCGGCTATGGCCCTGACGGTAAGTGCTGACCCTGAGTGTCAGGCAAGAGGCTGTGCAATGGTGGTAAAAATTTTGGCACCGGGCGAAAAAATGAGCTTGCCTTTGCCAAAAGGTCATTTAAAGCTAATGCAGGCAGTAGCTTACCTTATGCAAGGGGAAACACCTACTGATGAAGAGCTTCTCACGGTTTATGACCGTAGCAGCACTCTGCCTGTGGAATTTGCCAATAATACAGATAAAAATATGCTATGCCTGTCCTTTTTTGAAAAATATGCCTTTGAAGGTACGCAGGCACAAAACAACGGCTATGCCTGCCGCAGATATATTGACGTAACAAACCCCAAGGCGGTACGCCTGTTTATTGAAAATACATATAAGCCATATACAGAAAAGCTGCAGAAGTATTATGCAAAATCGGTTGACGATATGGGAGAAGATGCTGTGATTGAGGCAATCTTTACCGACGAGCCTTCCTTTATGGGCATTTATATGAATAACGGCAATATGCATGGGGAGATTTTACACACACCCGATATGGAAATACCTTTGTATCCCATGGTCAGCTGGGGACGTCACCTTTCGGAACAATTTAATAAAACATACGGCTATGCGATAGAGGATGAGCTGACCGCTTTGTTTATGGGCCACGGCAAGCATTTTTGCCGTGTGCGTGAAGACTTTTACAAGCTTATGAGCACACTTTACGAGGAGGCGTACTTCAAGCAGCTTTCCGAATATTGTGCATCTGTTGGTTTGAACTTCTCGGGGCATTTGCTTTTAGAAGATAAAATAGGTATGCATACCGTGTTTGAAGGAAACTATTTTTCGCTTCTTCGTCATATGCACATTCCCGGCTTTGACATTTTAAACGGCGTTCCTGAAAGAGTGTTTGCGCAAGCGTTTACACCCCTTCTGGTACGCAGTATCGCAGAGCTTAACAATCGCGCCTATGTTATGGATGAAACAGGATGCCAGCAACAGGGAAATGTGATTTTACCAAAGCATATGTACTGTTCACTTATGATGCAGGTGGCTTTGGGCGGTGACATATTCCACTCTTATTATCCTGAAACTGAGGATGAGGAGAAAAAGAAAAACTGGGATGCACTTGCACGTGTCAACAGCGCAATTTACGGAACACGATTAACAGATACGCTGCTGTACTACCCCATCGAAACTATGATGCGACACAGAAAACCTCTTCAGCAGGGGTATGAAAATAATCGCGGTAATTATGCAGATTACCGTGAAGTGGGGGACAACTCACCCCAAGTTATAGCGGCTTGTGATAAAGCTATGACCGATGCGCAGTATGCAATGCTCAATGCGCAGCACCCATTTACCTTCATTGATGCCAAAACGGCGGTAACACAGCCCGGGGACAAGTGGAAAAGCTTTGTTGTAGGTGCCTGTGAACTCAGTGGTGAGCTTGTTTGCGCAATAAATAAAATGCTGGGTGACGGATGTAATGTTATCTGGTATCGTCCTTTGGAGGATACAGTTTTTGAAAACACAGATGCATCACTGCCAAAAGGCGTACATATTGCGCGTACAGCTGAAGAACTCATGGCTCTGGTACGTCCCGAGGGTGCACGCCTTATTGCACCGGAAGGCTCAACAGAGGGTGTTATAATCAGGCAGACAGATAAATGCACTTTGCTTGTAAACAGTAAAAACGAGACAAAGAAACTCTGTTGGAAGGGCACCGTTGCACGCATTGTTGACCCTTACACAAACACAGAAATTTTTATAAAAAGTGATAAGAGGAACATCTTCTTTACTTTGGAGGCCTACCAATCGGCTTTACTATATATAAAATAATTAACTATACCTGGAGGTAACTATGCCTATAAAAATACCCGATAAATTACCCGCAACAAAAACCCTCAGAGGAGAAAATATTTTCGTAATGACAGAGAAAAGGGCACAGGGACAGGATATACGTCCCTTAAGGATTGCTATTTTCAATCTTATGCCTACAAAAATTGCTACCGAGACACAGCTTATGCGTGCGCTCAGTAACTCACCCTTGCAGGTGGAGATAGTGTTGCTTCACACCTCGTCACATCAGTCAAAAAATACGTCGGAGGAGCACCTTGCCTCATTTTACAAGACCTTCGCTGACATAAAGGACCAGAAATTTGACGGACTTATTATAACAGGTGCACCGGTTGAACGTCTTGAGTTTGAAGAGGTGGATTACTGGGAAGAGCTTAAGGATGTAATGGAGTGGTCAAAAACCCACGTTACAAGCACCTTCCATATATGCTGGGCGGCACAGGCGGGGCTTTATTACCATTACGGAATTGGTAAATACGAGCTGCCTAAAAAGATTTCGGGCATATATAAGCACAAGGTAAAAAGACCCAAGGCAAAGCTTGTAAGTGGCTTTGATGAGGAATTTTATGCACCCCATTCCCGATATACAGGAATACGCAAGGAGGACATAAAAGCAGTACCCGAGCTTGCTATTTTGGTATCATCAAAGGAGGTTGGACCCTATATTGTTGCATCGGGTGACGGAAAACACGTGTTTGTTACAGGCCACTCGGAATATGATGCCGACACTCTGCACAATGAATATATAAGAGATTTGGAAAAGGGCATAAATCCCGACATACCTGCCAACTACTACCCCAACAACGACCCCACACAAAAACCGGTGGTAAGATGGCGCTCCCATTCCAATTTGTTATTCACAAACTGGCTTAACTACTATGTATACCAGATTACACCATACGATATAGGTGATATAGGCTGATGAAATACGATTTTATAAATATTTATAAAAGGGCATACAAAATACTTGAGAATGTAACACCCCTGCCTTACGATTGCGGCAAGCTGTGTAAGGGCGCCTGCTGTAAGGATAACGATGTGGGTACCGGAATGTATTTGTACCCCTGCGAAATTAAAATGTATAAAAACCTTCCCGAATGGGCGGAAATAGAAAAATCCGATTTTGTATACGGTGGAAAGGCGGCGCACATTTTGTCGTGTAACGAGCACTGCGACAGAAAAATGCGACCTTTAGCCTGCAGAATTTTTCCGCTTGTGCCCTATGATGACGGAGAAGGAATAAAAATTATTATGGACCCGAGAGCTATGGACATGTGTCCTGTAGCACGTGGAATGAAGGTATCACCCGAGTTTATAAACGCGGTTACAAGAGCCATGAATATGCTTAAAAAAACAAAAGAGGGCAAGGAGTTCATAAGAGAACAATCTCACATAATTGACGATTATATAAATATTTTATAAAGGGGAATGAAAATGAACAACGTAAAAAAATATGTAACATTTATTTGCATCATTTGTATGTTGTTTACACTGGCTCCGACAAAAATGGATGTCAGAGCAGATGGTACAGCTGACATTTTGGAATACCTGACTATACTTGATAAAGACCCGGCATATCTTACGGTAATGGCATCTTCACTGGTGACGGTTGACAGCTTGTTTGCGGGGGATGACTATGTCCTTCGTGACGCGGCAGATATGGATTTGATTGTTATTGAAATATCAGTTCTGTACGATATGACAGAGGAACAGGAAGCACAGCTTCGCCTGTGCCTTGAAGAATTGTATGGATTTTTTGCGGACAAGCCGGACAGATTTAACGAGTTTATACACTATCTTATGAACAGAGAAAACTTTGTACTGCCGGTAGGAGATCAGGCAGGCTTTGAAGAGCTTTTCCCCACAATCGTTACAGAGGCAGAGTCGACTATGTACAGCTTTACATACTTTATGAATGTAATGGATGACTTTAATAAGCTGTATATAGATAAAAGAGGCGAAACACTCTTTTACTATACTGACGGATATGTAAAACAGCGTGGCAATGCAAATGTACTTTTCTCTTCAACTGCTATTACAGGTAAAGGCAGAATGGATGCTGACCTTTATGGTGTAATGACAGACACACTGGATAACATATTTAACATCGCAGATGAAAATGAGAGGGGTATGTTTGTTAATTACCTGATTATGGCAGGTATTGCAGGCGAGGAAGTATCAGTAGATTCCATGCAGCCTGATATGATGGTTGAAAGTCTTTATGATGCACTTTCGCCCCAGTACACTCAGAAGAATGGATTTATACATGCATTTGAGTCGGCACAGGATATTTATAACGAATACAAGGCAATGGCGGAACAGTATAAAATGACAGACAAGGGCACAGAAATTGTTGCCCAGGCTATGAGCCGTGCAGCAACCATAAAAATTTCTGCATCGGATGTCAGCGGAGATGACGGCATAAGCGTTTACTTTGACGGGGAAGATGCATTTAATTTTGCTTATGTAAATGCACAAAAGGTCAGAAATTTGTTTGTTCAAAATGAAATTCCTGTGTCAAAAACAATTAAATTTGATATGAGCATCACCTTTGATGATGCAGATGCAGATAAGGCAGAGGTGTTCTTCCCAGAGTCTGCAATGAGTATTGCGGCAAACGGTGCGGTAAGAACATATAATCTGGTTATTGACGGTGTGACCGCCGCTATGATTACTGAAGAAATAAAAGAAAGCGGCCTGCTGAGCGGCAGAGAAATCGGACTTGCTTTATCGGTGGAATCATCAGAAACCAAGCTGCCCGACCATGCAAAAAAATTAAACAATGCCGATGTAATAAGTGTTAATCTGTACAGAGACGGCGATGAAATTGTTGACCAGGTTCCCGCAGGTGCAATTAAACTTATAATCACCGACGGCAAAACCGAAAATAACTTTTATGCTATTGACAGCGAGGGCGAATGTATCGAGGTTACAGATTTTAATATTGAAAACAGTAATGTAAGCTTTAGCATAGGTGAGGGACGTATGTTTGTATATGTAACCGAGTTTGCAGAGGAAACAGAGCCCACACCCACACCTACCACTACTACAAAGCCTACAACATCACCTACCACCACACCCAAGCCTTCGGGCGACAGTAATGTACCCGGATGGGGTTCTTCCGGGGATGAGGATGAAACAACCTCGCCAGAGCCCACTCCCACAACAGCTCCGGAGCAGAGCAATGAGCCTGAGGCTACACCCGACATACCCGAAATAGAGGTTGACTTTTCCGATGTACCCGAAACACATTGGGGCAGAGAATATATATACGCCCTTGCAAGGCGCGGAATAATAAGCGGCGTGGGTGACGGAATGTTTGCACCCGAGGCAAACATAACACGCGAACAATTTGCAAAGATACTTGTAGAGGCATTTAATTTGCGTGACGATACGGCACAATGTGATTTTAAAGATGTAAAAAAAGGCGAATGGTATGAAATTTATGTTGCATCTGCACAAAAATGTGGTATAATAAACGGTATTGGCGACGGTTTGTTCGGAGTGGGACAGAATATTACCCGTCAGGACATGGCGGTAATGATTACACGTGCGGCACAGGCAGCAAAGGCGACAATACCTGCAAAAAAGGGTATGCCGCAGTTTACAGACTATGCTGACGTAAGCAGCTATGCAACCGTATCAATACGAATACTCACATCGGGCGACATTATTAACGGCTTTGAGGACAACACCTTCAGACCCTTTGCATTTGCAACCAGGGCACAGGCCGCTAAAATGATATATATGCTAATTTTAAAATAAAATGGAGGAATGCAATATGGCAAAAGACAAAATTGTATTAGCTTATTCGGGAGGACTTGACACATCAATTATTATTCCGTGGCTGAAAGAAAACTATGACTGCGAAGTAATAGCTGTATGTGCAGACGTAGGTCAGGGCAAGGAAACAGAAGGTCTTGACGAGCGTGCAAAGGCAAGCGGTGCTGCAAAGCTGTACCTTGAAGATTTGCGCGAAGAATACGTAAAAGACTTCATTTATCCTACACTTAAGGCGGGCGCAGTTTACGAAGGTAAATACCTGCTGGGAACATCTCACGCACGCCCCATTATCGCAAAAAGACTTGTTGAAATTGCAGAGCAGGAAGGCGCAGTTGCTATCTGCCACGGTGCAACCGGTAAGGGTAACGACCAGGTAAGATTTGAGCTTACAGTTAAAGCACTTGCTCCTCACCTTAAAATAATAGCTCCCTGGAGAATATGGGACATTAAATCCAGAGAAGACGCAGTTGACTATGCAGAAGCTCACGGAATTGAAATTCCTGTTACAAAGAAGGACCTCTATTCAAGAGACCGTAACCTCTGGCACATCAGCCACGAAGGTATGGACCTTGAAGACCCCTATAACATGCCCATGTTTGACAGCCTTTTAAAGCTGACAGTTCCCCCTCTTAAAACACCCGATGAACCCAAGTACATATCCATCGGCTTTGAAAAGGGTGAACCCGTTTCTGTTGACGGCGTAAAAATGGCTCCCGTAGAACTTGTTGAAACACTCAACAAAATCGGTGGCGAATACGGTATTGGTATCGCAGATATCTGCGAAGACAGACTTGTTGGTATGAAGTCCCGCGGTGTTTACGAAACACCCGGCGGTACAATTTTATATTACGCTCATAACGAGCTTGAATACCTCTGCCTTGACAGACAGACACAGGCATTCAAACGTCACGTTGGTATTAAATTTGCAGAGCTTGTTTACGACGGTAACTGGTTTACACCCCTGCGTGAAGCACTGTCCGCATTTGTTGACAGCACACAGGAAACAGTTACAGGTGAAGTTCGCCTTATGCTTTACAAGGGCAACATTTACTCCGCAGGTGCTAAATCCAAATACTCACTCTATAACGAAGAAATTGCAAGCTTCGGTGACAGCAAAGAGCTTTACAGCCACAAGGATGCAGAAGGATTTATCAATCTGTTTGGTCTGCCCCTTAAGGTTCGCGCTATGATGCTGGATAAAAACAAAGAGGAGAAATAAGTAAATGAAGCTTTGGGGAGGACGTTTTGAAAAAAGCACCGACGAATCGGTGGATGATTTCAACTCGTCAATCAGATTTGACAAAAGAATGTACAGAGAAGATATTGCCGGCAGTATTGCCCATGCAACAATGCTTGGCAAGCAGGGTATAATTCCTGCAGAAAACTCTGCACTTATTGTAAAAACATTAAAGGAAATTCTCTCGGATATTGACGCGGGCAAGGTGGAATTTGAGATAGGCGCCGAGGACATTCATATGAATGTTGAAAAAATTCTTACCGAGCGCATTGGCGATGCGGGTAAACAGCTGCACACCGGCAGAAGCAGAAATGACCAGGTGGCACTTGATTTGCGCATGTACTTAATGGGTGAGGAAAAAGAAATTTTTGAAATGGTAAAAGACCTGCTTTCCACACTTATTGACCTTGCTAAAAAGCATACAAATACTGTAATGCCCGGTTACACACATCTGCAAAAGGCACAGCCCATTACATTTGCACATCATCTTATGGCGTATGTGGGCATGTTTACAAGAGATTTGTCCCGCCTTGCAGACACAAAAAAGCGCACCGACTTAATGCCTCTCGGCTCGGGCGCACTTGCGGCAACAACCTATCCCCTTGACAGGGAACAGGTTGCACGCGACCTCGGCTTTGCAGGTGTTACACTCAATTCTCTTGACGGTGTAAGCGACAGGGATTTTGCCCTTGAGCTTGCATCCACACTTTCGCTTATAATGATGCATTTAAGCAGATTTTCCGAGGAAATAATTTTGTGGAGCAGTCACGAATTTTCATTTGTTGAAATGGATGACGCATATTCCACAGGCAGCAGTATTATGCCCCAGAAGAAAAACCCCGATGTTGCCGAGCTTATCCGCGGTAAAACCGGCAGAGTATACGGCGATTTGATGGGACTTTTAACAATGATGAAGGGACTTCCCCTTGCATACAACAAGGATATGCAGGAGGACAAGGAACAGATATTTGATGCTGTTGACACGGTTAAAATGTGTCTGCCTGTATTTACAAAAATGATTGCTACAATGAAGGTAAATGAGCAGAAAATGAGAGAGGGCGCGGCAGGTGGCTTTACAAACGCAACCGATGCGGCTGACTATCTTGTTAAAAAGGGTCTGCCCTTCAGAGAAGCACACGAGATTGTGGGCAAAATGGTGCTTTATGCAACAAAGCAGGGCAAGGCACTGGATGAGCTTACCCTTGCCGAATATAAAGATTTGTCCGATATTTTTGAAGAGGACATTTATGAGGCAATTAACCTTAAAACCTGCGTTGACGGACGTGCTATAATTGGCGGTCCGGCAGAAAAAGCGGTGCTTGAGGCAATAGCTTGGTCTGAAAAAATAATTGAATCAATCAGTATAAACTAAGCCCCGGGGCAGATAATATATCATAAGGAGTGATTCTTATGATAGTAGCCGTACAAAAGGGACTTGGTAACACGGGAGAACAACTGCGGAGCCGCGGGTTTGATGTTGTAACCTACGGTGAATATAATTATCCCATTGATGCTGTTGTATATATGGGAACAGAAAACTCACCGGTCACGCAGAATATGAGTATATCGGGCGGCAGTAGTGTGCTTATGGTAAATGCCACCGGCAAAACACCGGGGCAGATAGCACAGATACTAAACCGCAGACTCTACTCTCCACTGTTTTAACAAAGTAACAATCGCACAGAAAATTCTGTGCGATTGTTTTTTGGGGGTTATTTTATGTATTGTATTTGGTAGGTTTTCAAAATGACTAATCTAATGAAAATAGCTTGAAGGTTCTAGTGTGTCAAGGGTCTTGCCATCTCCTTTCTATGTTTTTATTATACAACC
>JAZNUH010000095.1:0-3505 GCA_045592225.1 Clostridia bacterium
GGTAAGGTCAGGTCAAGAGCGAATAACCTTCCTTTCATTTCGCAAACGATTAAAAAGCGAATTCCTTGTTTTTTGTGACAGGTAGTTCCGTCTGTGTATTCACATCTAATAAACAGAAGAACAAAAGCTGCGGTATGTTCTACCCCTCTGTTTGAGAGAGGTAGAACTATCATCAACTTTTTGTCTCGCATTTTACTTTGTCGTTATAGACGGTTGGTGTTAAGTCCTCTTGCGGTACCCAAAATTGTTTGCTCGTTGTTCACTTCGCACAATTTTGACCACTGCGCCCCTACGCCACAAAACTACGCAAATCGTTTTTTCGTTTTACTCAAAAAGCTCATAGCTTCGTTGTGGCTCCGGTCCCCTTAAAAGCTCGCGCTTTTCGGGGGCCCCTTTAAAACCCTGCATCGCCCACAGGGCGCGGTCGTGTTCCTTGCCCCCTTCCTGCAAGCAGGAAGGTATGGCTTCGCATCATTTCAACTTAACCGAACTACAAGAGCTTCATTTCATACCATTATAAGAAGTCATAACCGCCTCTTCACTCATATCACAAGAGAGCTTATACACTGGCACTTCGGAAAGCACGCGGTTAATCATTGTCATAACTCTTTCCATAACCGCTCTGTCCCTTGTTCGTGCGGTCTGCTCCATAAACAACCCGATTGCCGCCGCACCGGGAATACGTGTGATTTTGTTTTCACCACGGCTGATAAAGCATATACCACCGATAGGTGCACCTGCATTTGTGCTCTCGTCGGTTTTACCGCTCCAGGGGGTGCCGAAAGCGTAAAACTGACCGTTATAGTAACGGATTGCAGGCTTATCGTCATTGAGAATACGTGCACCGGGCAGATATTTCATCCACAAATGTGTGTGTGTAGATTTTCCCGTACCGGGATTTGCTGAGAAAAGGTATGCCTTGCCCTCGTATTCAACACAGGATGCGTGAAGCATAATTCCGTCGAACTTAGTCAACTGCTCATAGAAATATGAACCGCTGAAAAAATACTCCGATTCATCAACAGTAAGGTTCGGATGCTCCCTCTGCCTGTCGATGTAGTACTGCTGTGAAACCTCATCAAATGTGATGTCAGGCTCCCTGTCACCGGTATAAATATATTGTTGGGCGCGTTGCCGGAGCAACTCACCCTTGATATCAATGTCAATTACTAAATCTGCTGCAATAAGTTTCATTTAATGCTCCTTAGAGTAACTAAAATAATAGCGAAGCCTTACCTCCCTTTCCCAAGGGAGGGGGACCATTGCCTTGGCAATGGTGGTGGGTAGTTCCACTATCCTCTTTCCTTCAGTCTGACAGGAACATCAATACCCAGCTCTTTCGCTCTATCAATACACCTATGATAAATCATCGTTTCTGTATCACTTATTTTTTTGTTTATATCACTATTATAAAATCGTAGCAAAGAAAAACCTTCCCCCTGAAGAAACTCCTCGCGTCTTTTTTCGTATTCAAGGTTTTCTTCAAAGAAGTGTTGTTCTCCGTCAATTTCAATAATCAGTTTCAATTTAGAACAATAAAAATCAACTATATACGGACCAATAACAACTTGTCTTTTAAACCGTGGTTCAAGCTTTTTAAGATATAAATGCCACAATTTACCTTCTTCAGGTGTCTGTTGTTTTCGCATAGTTGTGGCTCTTTCGACTATTTCGTGGTTTAAATCTTTATTTTTCATATTCTTCTATCAAACTGAAGACAAGAGGTAGCCGGAACTACCCTCCACCAAAATCGAAGATTTTGGTCCCCCTCCCTAGGGTTAGGGAGGTAAGGCTTCGCACTATTTTAATCTATTATTAAGACTCACGAATTAAGAATCATAATTCCTAATTCCTAATTCCTGACCCTTATGTTGAACGCATAAATGCGTTCACTACGGTGAGTTTGTTAAAGTACGATGGGGTTGTTGCTCACGAAAGCAATATAATGTTCGGAAGCGAAGCTTCCCCAATAATTTTGCATTTTGCATTTTTAAACTACACAACCCGGGTTGCCCCGGGTTGGTAATAATGTTTAACTAATGAGATTTCCTCACAAGTCGGTGGCTAAGCCACGGGGGGATTAATACCATCCGCCGCCGTCTGCTGAATCGCCTGAACCAACTGTAAGTGTGAGTACATCTTCGAGCTCGAACTCCATGATTTCGAGCTCAGGTGCTGTGTATTTTTTCATTGTAAAAAAATACTCCTTTCAATATATTAAATAGTAATTTAATTATTGCTGAAAAAAGTCGGAGTAATCAAACTCATTACCGCCCTCACCGGGCTTGCCGATTGTAACACCGCCTGAGGCAGATGTTGTAGCGGGCAAGGTGGTGGTGTGAACGACTGCTGAAGCTGTAAGAACATCCTCAAGCTGAAATTCAATTACTGTAAAATCCGCTTTTTCATAAGCTTTCGAAATCATTTTGATTAAGCTGCAAGAGCGGGCATACCTCTGAGAACAGCTGCCTGATAGATAGCGTTAGGTGTATCTACAGAAGCGTCTGCTGTTGTGTATGTTGTTGTGCCATCGCTCATAGTGATAGCAAATGTTACAGAAACGTCCTTTGTATCTGCAGGATCGAAACCTGAGAATACTGCACGGAACTGATAACCGCCGTCAACTGCCCACATTGTGATAACTTCAGAAGTTACTGTTGTGCCGTTGTAAGCTGCTGTAGCAACGATGCTCTGGATGTTTGTAACTTCCTGATGACCGTTGTTCTCAGTTGTTTCAACTGTGAGACCTGTAGCCTGACCGATGAAACCGAAGAGATAGTTTTCAGCTGTGTTGTTAGCGTCGCCGCCCTTCCACTTAGCCTGCTCACCAACGTGAGTAACCTCTACTGCAGGAGCAGATGAAACCTTGAATGTGCATGTGCCGAACTCGTATGTGTTCTCTGTTGACAAGCCGTTATCTGCACCAACTGTACCATAAAGACCGCCCCATAAAGCATCAGCAGAATATGCGTTCATTTCTTCGTAACCTGTGGGGTTGTAACCAACTGTGTAAGTACCATCAGCCGCATCAGCCTTAACTACCATCTGGAATGTAAAGAGATCTGTCATTTCTGTTGCATCGAACGCAGCACCTGTGCTACATACAACAGGACAAATTGTTGTATTCCAGTCATAGAGTGAAACGCCTGATGAATCAGCGGGCATCTGGATACCAGAAATACCAGCATCGTAACCATCAGCAATAGCAATGAAACCGTGATCATTAAGAACATATGATGATGTCTTAGGAGCCAATACAGCATCATTATATCCAATTTCGTACTGACCCGCAATTGTCATATCTCCTACTTCATCGATAACCTGCTCGGAAAAAGTAAAAGTAATTACATCGCCGGGAGCATAAACTTCCTTATCTGTTCTGATTGCAAGCTTAACAGCTGAATCAGTAGGGAAAGCTGCAAATGTAAGTCGGATGTAGCCATGTCGTTCTGTGAGCCAAGGAGGTGGACTTGCCTCTTGTCTTCCTAAGACCGCTTGGCCTCCG
>JAZNUH010000096.1:0-5988 GCA_045592225.1 Clostridia bacterium
AAACCTTACCACTCCCTTGCTTCTCCTCTTCCCCACAAAGCCTGTGGACTTTGCGGGGCCCCCAAAAGTTGCAAGGCTTTTAGGGGTAAGGAGCAAGCGAGCTGAAACGTACAAGTTTTGGTAAAAACTTGTACCATAGCGAAACTTGCGACGCAGGTACGGCGGGGGTGAGGTTCGTTTATAGCAAAAGACATAAAAAAGAACAAACCGCTTTGGCGGTTTGTCCCTATAAAGTAAAACTCTATTAACTTTTGGTATGCACATTTATTTGAAAATGCAATCTGTATATTTCCCGTCTTTTGCGATCCGGGGAATTTTTACATCCCTATCTAGATATTTTGAGAACCTTTAATTCTATTTCATCGCCTGAGGGAGTAAGTACTTTTACAGTTTCATCCACCTTCGCTCCGATAAGCGCCTTACCGATAGGAGCCTCATCCGAGATTTTATTATGTGCAGGGTCGGATTCTGCCGAGCCAACAATAGCATATTCAACCTCTTCTTCAAAATCGCAGTCATAAACCAGCACCTTTGTGCCAACGCTTACAACATCTGTTGCCAGGTCATTTTCATCAATAACCTTTGCGTTTTTGAGCATATTCTCAAGCTGCACTATGCGCATTTCCATCTGTGCCTGCTCGTTTTTGGCTTCATCATATTCGCTGTTTTCGGACAAATCGCCGAAAGCTCTTGCCTGTTTGATTTTTTCAGCCACATCGCGGCGTCCTCTTGATTTAAGATCATCAAGCTCCTCCTCAAGACGATGCAAGCCGTCTATAGTCAAAATTACCTGTTTTGTTTCCATGTGTTTTCCTAACCTTTCCTCCCACTCTGATACTGGGTACACGCTTTTCTCCTACCTGTGGGCTGATAAGACGTGTATTAATATGTGAAAAAAGCCGACATAGCCGACCATAATTCCTGCTATTCATTATACATTAAATAATATTATAATCATTGTATAGCGTTTTGTCAACTAAAATTTTATTTCTTTTAGTCAGTTTAATTATTTTTGCCCTGCATAATCCTTAAATATTTATACAAAATTACCTAAAATACCTGTAAATTACTGCATTTAATACCAAAGTACTCCGCCATTGTGACAATATTCGTCATATCTGTTTCTCCGGTTGACATAAGCTTTGCAGGTGGTATTATACGCAAATCCTCTGTCCTCTTCACGTTACTGCCGCTGCAATTTCCGCACAAGTCAAGCACGAGCCTTGCATCGGGCAAATCTTGTCCCTGTGCATCGGGCATAAACACAACCGTTTTCCCTTTTGTGCATGGCTTTTGCTTAAAAACACATGCCGCACCCGCTTTGTCCATAAAAAAATCGTTCACCTCTGCATAAATCTCCCCCGGCACGCACACCACCGCATCTCGCTTTTTCAAAATGACAGGCAGCAAGGTATGTAAATATTCTGTTCCGCCTGCAAAGAAAATCATGTCACCTTCTCCCAGCCTGTCTGCCACAACCCCGAAATTTTGTATCACAAGGCGAACCGGGTCAGCGCGCGGTATTTCATCCATATTGTCAAACCCACGCATTACACGGCGTATTTTAAGCCTGTGCGCTGCATTTGTTTTATGCGGCACTGTTATTTTACGAAATATATTCTCCCCCACCGCTATATCCTCGTATGTAATTTTTTTCACCTCTCCCTTGTATATCCCTGCAAGCCGTTTCATATACTGCCACCTCCTCATTTATATTTATTTGCCCTTTTGCATATTTATCACCCCAAAAGAAAACAATAACAAAAAAGGAGGTTAATATGAGCGAAAACACAAACTGCGAAGAAGTACAGGTACCGGAAAAAACAGAACATGAAGCATCTGCCGACATACGCTCGGAAAAGGGTAACATACATTGTCTTACCATAATCGGACAGATAGAGGGTCACCAGCTTTTGCCGCCCCAGAGCAAAACCACAAAATATGAGCACATCATCCCCCGCCTTGTATCGGTAGAGGAAAGCGCCGAAATCCATGCCCTGCTCATAATCTTAAATACCGTGGGCGGAGATGTTGAGGCAGGCCTTGCCATTGCAGAAATGATTGCAGGAATGAAAAAACCCACCGTATCCCTTGTGTTGGGCGGCGGTCACAGTATAGGTGTGCCTCTTGCCGTAGCCGCCGACTATTCGTTTATTGCTCCCACCGCCACCATGACCATGCACCCCATACGGCTCAGCGGTACGGTAATAGGTGTCCCCCAGACCTTTGACTATTTAAAGCGCATGCAGGAGAGGGTTGTCAGCTTTGTAACGGCAAACTCATCCATCACCTCCGAAACCTTTCATTCACTCATTTTAAACACAAGCGAGCTTGCAGGAGATATGGGCACCATTTTACTTGGACAGGACGCGGTTGACTGCGGACTTATAAACGAGGTGGGCGGAATAGCCGATGCAATAGCACGGCTTAACTCTATGATAGAAAACAGTTGACAAGCCTTTTTTTTCGTGGTAGAATAATTACTAATCGAATAAACAAAATTCCGGTTGGACAGACCGCAGGTCTGTTTTCAAGTACAGCCGCGGTTACCGTTTGGTAGCTTCGTCTTATAGCTTTTAGGGTGGAAGAGCTTTTGCTCTTCTACCTTTTTTTATTTTCAGGAGGTGTTTTTAATGAAAAAGGATATGCTTCTCGTAATCGGCTTTTTTGCAGTAGCCCTTGTTGCACTTATCGTTCTTTCAAAAATAATGTAACATTGACTTTTTGCCCCCTTCGGGTGTATAATCAATTTAATACATTTGAAAGGACGAACAAAATGAAGCATTTTAAAACTTTTTTATGCCTGTTTTTAAGTCTGTTACTGCTCATGTCGGTAACAACCACACTCAGCGCAAACAGTGAAATCAAGGTAACAGTTGACGGCAAACAGGTGATATTTGACGTTGCCCCCTGTATCATTGACGGAAGAACTCTGGTTCCTGTAAGAGCCATTTTCGAGGCTCTCGGTGCCACCGTTACCTGGTATAGTGGTACACAGACCATCGTATCATCAAAGGGTACAACAGTTATTACCATGGTTATCAACAATAACAATATGACGGTTGCAAACGGAGATACGTCAACCACCGTTACTCTTGACGTGCCCCCCTGTATTTTGGACGGCAGAACCCTGGTTCCCGTAAGAGCCATTTCCGAAGCCTATAACACCAATGTTGACTGGATAGCGGCTGACAGAACGGTTGTAATCACATCCAAAGCCGAAACATACTATCCCGGCACTGCTGTTCCTACATACACAAGCGTTACGGGCGTTGCGCTTAAAAGTCAGCTCGCCCTTGAAAGCGGAACACCCATTTACATTTATAATGTGACCACAAATGACCACGTAACAAACTACTGGCAAGCGCTTGCAGACCAAGGCTGGATGGTTGTGAGTGAAGATGATGCCACAACCGAAGATACATTTGAAGCAGGCTTTGCAAACCTCGACCTGCAGGTTGTAATGGTATTCAATGTTTATTTTGACGTAAACGAAATTTGGATTTCTGTTGACGGTATTGAATAAAAAATAAGGACTGTGAAATTCTCACAGTCCTTTTTCTATAAGTTTTAAATTCCTGCATATTATCTTTTTCCCGCGCCACACAAAAGCGCGGTTTTTGTATTTTTCCCTAAATTCCGAGTTGCTCAACGCGCAAAGCTCCCCATATTCCAGCCTGTATATGTGGTCTTGCTTAAACTCGTCAAGAGGGGTATACTCCGCCCCCTTGTTCATGGGACAGGCAAGCTGACAGGCATCACACCCCCACGCAAGATGGCTTTTTAAAAGTATTTCGCGCTCTATTTGGGTAAGCTCTCCCCTTTTTTGCGAAATGTGGGAAGCACATTTTTCAAAATCATTTGTATCGCCTAACGCACCGCCCGGGCAGGCAGCCTTGCAGGCACCGCATTTTAAGCAGGTTTCATCAAGGGGCGCATCACAGGGCAGGTCAAGATCGGTTTCTATATAGCCGACAAACACAAAACTGCCGTACTTTTTGTTTATCAGCAAGGTGTTTTCCCCTTTCACACCAAGTCCCGCCAAAAGGGCAAGGCTTTTGTCCCTTTCAGGTCCTATATCCGCATAGCATTTTGTTCTGGCATCGGGGCAAAGCCCTCTTATATACTCCTCTATTTTTTCAAGATACCCCATTACCACCTTGTGATAATCGGGCGCGCAGGCATAAAGAGAAATATTCCTGTCTTTATGCTCGCCGCAAAAATAAGGGAACAGAAACACAAGGGCGCAGCCCTCTCCGCAGGGCGCAACCCCTGCCTCGGTAATACTCTGCGACCTTGCAAATTCAAATATTTTTTCTTTTAGTTGTGTATTATTCATCAGCCATTATAACTTCAAGCAGACTGTCGGCAAAAAGCTCGTGCATTGATGCAATGGGGTGATTGAGCCTGTTGTCCAGAAGCTTTGTGGTATCAATAACGCGGCTCAAATTCTTCCACTTGCCGTAGCAGTCGCAAATCTTTACACCGCACTCTTTTGCAGTTTGCTTTGCGGCGTTCATATATGTATCCATTCTGCCGCCCTCCACCTGGTAGCCTGCCTGTCTTTCGCCCATGGCATCATAGCCGGGTAACCCGTCGTCAGCCACATAGGTATTGAGCATATTGGGTGTCATAAATATAACCTCTGCTCCGCTTGCCACACTCTTCTCAAATATGGTGCGCAGAGAGGATGTATATGTTTCAAGCTCGCCCGCTACATCGTTTAAACCAAAGCAGACAATTATAAGGTCGGGCTTGTGACGGAGCACCTGGTCGTCTATTCTTTTAACGCCAATCTCCGCAGTGGTTCCGCCTATACCTGCACAAATAACATTAACAGGCACATATCCTCTTATTTTGTTGAGTTTTTTGCGCAGTCTGTTCCAGTAAACCTCTTCATAGTCAATCACATCACGCAGTGCGCCGTGAGTAACACTGTCACCAAAAGCAACAATGGTAATGGGGCCGTTTTCAATAAGTCCCGCCTGTTCCATGTAAAGCTTTTCTTTTACTCTCATTTTGTCCACTCCTTATTTCTTTAAAAGCATATCCGTTCTGTCGCCGTTTGCTATAAATACGCGTCCGTTTGTGTACTCTGCAGTAATATTTTCCGCATCCGAAAGCTCAATAAATCTGCCGTTTGCCTTCCATGTACCAGAAAGAGCTGTATCGCCGCATTTATATTTATACTTGCCGTTTTCAGAAAGGGTGAGCGTAACATCATCCTTTGCGGCACTGCCCTCTTCTACGCTGTAATATTCGCCGTTTGACGCACCTGCTTTAAGTGCATATTCCCCCGCCAGATATTCGGGCTGCAGCTTTACCATAAAATAATTTTTTCGTATATGGGGTATACCGCTGTAGCCGTAGAATATTCCCATATCCATACCCATACAGGTTATGGTTATACTCTCGTTTATATCATCGGTAATGTTTGGTGTGTCAACAGTAACCTCGCCGTTATTATAAGTCCACGTGCCCACCTTTGCAAATTCACGCACACCGTCGCCGTACCATACAGCACCGTCCTCGCAAAGCTCAACAACCGCCTCGCTGCCGGGACGAACAAACTGGTCTTCGTCCATCTCACCTAAATATTTTGTATACTGGGGATTGTCCACTCCCACCTCGTTGGTGTAGTATTCGGTAACATAAACGCCCACATAATCATCGCGTGTAAACACGGTCGGTTCAAGTACAGTTTCAGGCTGAGCAGAGCATCCTGCAAGCAAAATAATGCACATAATCACGGGTAATATTTTTTTCATAAATGCCTCCAAAAGCTTTTTTCTAATTTTACTGCAAACCACCGCCAAAGTCAATATAATTGCAAAAGAAAGAGACTATAAAATGTAGGTTTGTCAATGATGTGTTACAAAATCAAATAAAAATCTCACCATCTTCAATAAAAGCTTTAACATAGTCAACGGGAGCTTTCCAGTGAAGTGGTCTCATAGGAAACTTATTGTAGTTATAGTTATGCACTTT
>JAZNUH010000097.1:0-17491 GCA_045592225.1 Clostridia bacterium
AGAAAGATATGTAAATCCACCATTACCATTTAAATATTCTTGTACAACATTCATTTTAAATTCATTACTATATTTTGCCATAACAAAACCGACCTCACAATCGTTAGATTTTTGGTCTAACTTTTAGGGGTCGGTTCAGACGGCGGTCTTCTTTTTATTATTTTTTCTTTTTATCGTCCGCATATATAATCTTATTAACAATATTGTCCACAAGCTCATACTCTCTGTAACCAAGCATATATCCAACCCGTGCCTCAAGGGGAATAATAAGCAGAGGGATATAATAATAAATGCTCATATAAACAGGAAGTCCCATAAAGCCCATAAACGGGAACATAAGCAGAAGATATGCAAGGTCAGCCCCGACAGGTACTGTGTGTACTGCACCGCCGGTCATAATAAGTGCGATAAGAAGTGCAATGATAGCGGGAATTTCACTTAACACGCCAAGTAAAAAGCCTTTATATTCAAAGGATGTGGTTTTAGTGTAGTCCTTTTTGTCGTAGCCTGCCATTTTGTATGCATCCAGAAAAACAAAGGGCAGATAAAAAAGACAAATAAAACCGCTGTAAATGTTAAAACCCATTCTGTCTATAACTGCATCAAAGGGAAAAATCATAACAAGGGTCAACACTATAAAGAGTATACGCATTTTGTATATTGTCCATATTTGTTTCAGCATTTTTTCACCTTCTTTTAGAGCTGCGCTGCTTTAACTGTATTTTTCATAAGCATAGCAATAGTCATGGGACCTACGCCACCGGGAACGGGAGTAATTGCAGAAGCTACCTGACTTACAGCCTCATAGTCAACGTCACCGCAAAGCTTGCCGCCTTCAGGGCGGTTCATTCCCACGTCTATTACAACAGCACCTTCCTTTACCATATCAGCAGTTACAAAGTTTGCTCTGCCTACTGCGGCAACAAGAATGTCTGCCTTCTTTGTAATTTCAGCAAGATTTTCTGTTCTTGAATGGCAGATAGTAACTGTGCCGTGTTTGTGGAGTAAAAGCATTGACATAGGCTTGCCTACAATATTGCTTCTGCCTATAACCACGCAGTTTTTGCCGGTAATGTCAATTCCGCTTTCTGCAATAAGCTCCATAACACCGGCAGGTGTACAGGGCAGAAAATCAAAGTTGCCAATCATAATTTTGCCCACGTTTGCAGGGTGGAATGCGTCAACATCCTTTGAAGGGTCGATTGAAAGCAGAATTCTCTCTTCATTTATGTGCCCCGGCAGGGGAAGCTGACAGAGTATACCGCTTATTTCGGGGCGCTTGTTTAAGTCTGCAATAAGTGCTAAAAGCTGTTCTTCTGTGGTTTCTGCGGGAAGTGCATGCTTTTCGGAATAAACACCAATTTCTGCACAGGCACGTTCTTTGGATGCTACATAAATCTGTGATGCAGGATCCTCGCCTACAATTATTACTGCAAGACCAGGTGTGATCCCCTTTTCCTTAAGAGCTGTAACCTCGTTTTTAAGTTCATCTTTTATTCTTTTTGAAACCATCTTTCCGTCTAAAATTTTTGCTGACATTATTTTTCTCCTTTCGTGGTCTTATAAGACATTTATTGCCAAAGCCAATTAAATCGGTACGACCGGCTTTGGTGAGAGCCTCGTAAACAAGGTCGTAATTCTGTGGCTTTGTGTACTGTAGCAGTGCCCTTTGCATTGCTTTTTCGTGTGCATCACGGGGAACATATACGGGCTGCATAGTAAGGGGGTCAAGTCCTGTGTAAAACATTGCTGTTGAGATGGTGGCAGGGGTGGGATAAAAATCCTGTACCTGCTGTGGACGCAGATTGTTCTCTTTTAAGAAAAGCGCCAGCTCAATAGCATCGGCAAGGGAACTGCCGGGGTGGCTTGACATAAGGTAAGGAACAAGATACTGTTCTTTGCCTATTTTTTTGTTTATATCGTAATATTTCTTGGAAAATCTCTTGTATACATCCGATGAGGGCTTGCCCATGTGCTTTAAAACCCTGTCGGATACGTGTTCTGGCGCAACCTTGAGCTGACCGCTTATGTGGTGCATACAAAGCTCGCGGAAAAAGTCGTCCTTCTTATCTGCCATAAGGTAGTCAAAGCGAATTCCTGAACGGATAAACACCTTTTTAACTCCCTTTATTTTACGCAGAGAACGAAGTAATTTCAGATACTCTGTGTGGTCAACCTGCAGGTTTTTACAAGGTGTAGGGAACAGACATTGTCTGTCACGGCACGCACCTGATTTAAGCTGCTTTGAGCAACCGGGATACCTGAAATTTGCTGTGGGACCGCCTACATCATGTATGTATCCTTTAAACTCGGGGTGAGAAACCATATTTTCTGCTTCACGCATAATTGATTCATGACTTCTGGATTGAACAATGCGACCCTGATGAAATGATAAGGCGCAAAAATTACAGTTACCAAAGCAACCTCGAGCCGAGGTTATGCTGAATCGCACCTCATTTATGGCAGGTATACCACCCATATCTTCGTACATTGGGTGATATTCTCTTGTATATGGCAGGTTATAAACTGCATCCATTTCCTCGCGTGTTAGAGGCATAGCCGGTGGGTTTTGTACAATACATTTATTAAGATGGGGCTGTGCAAGTATTTTGCCGCGTACAGGGTCCTGCTCAAGGTATTCTGTTTTGGCGGCAACGGCGTATGCCCGCTTATCATCCCTTATCTTTTCAAAGGAGGGGAGAACCACAGCATCCTGCGGCGGCTTTGATGCAAGGTAAACTGTTCCTTTTACATCTGTGATATCATTTATATCAACACCTTGTGAAAGCTTGTTTGCAATTTCTACAACAGAGTGTTCGCCCATGCCGTAGGAAATAATGTTTGCTCTGCTGTCAAGCAGAATGGAACGGCGAACACGGTTGTCCCAGTAATCGTAATGTGCAAAACGGCGCAGACTTGCCTCAATTCCTCCAATGATAATGGGTATATCCCCAAATACCTCACGTACTAAATTCGCATAAACTATGGTGCAGCGGTCAGGACGATAGCCTGATTTTCCGCCCGGGGAATAAAGGTCCTCGCTCCTCGGCTTTTTGGCTGCGGTGTAATGTGCAACCATTGAGTCGATGTTACCACCTGATATAAGCACCCCTAAGCGGGGACGTGGGAATGCACGTACTGCATTTGCGTTTCGCCAGGTGGGTTGGGCAAGCATTGCCACTCTGTAGCCAGCCGCTTCAAGACATCTTGATATTACAGCAGGACCAAAAGAGGGATGGTCAACATACGCATCACCCAGTATGTATAAAAAATCATAGTAATCCCAGCCGCGGGAAATTATCTCATCGGCTGAAACAGGTAAAAATCTGTTCATTATTCTTCCTCGGAATTCATGCTCATTTCATAAAGCTGTTGTTTGGTTATAAGAACGCTACGCGCCTTACTGCCTTCATGCGGGCCTATAATACCGCGTGCTTCCATTTGGTCAATTATTCTGCCTGCGCGGGCATATCCAACCTTTAAACGGCGCTGTATCATAGAAACCGAGGCTTGTCCCGAATCCACAACAATTTCTATTGCCTCTTTAAGCAGTTCATCATTGTCGCCGGGGTCGTCATCGGCAGGGGAGTCCTGTCGTTCTATACTTTCGATAATATCTTCGTCATACTCGGCCTCAAAGTCGGTTTTTACAAAATCAACAATGGCTTCAACTTCCTTGTCCGAAACAAAGGCACCCTGAATTCTTGTGGGTTTTGATGCTCCCATGGGCAGATAGAGCATATCACCTCTGCCTAAAAGCTTTTCTGCACCCATCATATCCAAAACGGTACGCGAATCAATCTGACTTGAAACGGCAAAGGAAATACGTGAAGGAATATTTGCTTTTATAAGACCTGTAATAACGTCAACAGAGGGACGCTGCGTTGCAATTACCAGATGCATACCCGCAGCACGCGCCAATTGTGCAAGACGGCAAATTGCATCTTCAACATCACGGGGCGCAACCATCATAAGGTCAGCAAGCTCGTCTATGATAATTATAATTCGTTCCATAGACTGCAAATCCTCGCCCTTTGCATATTCGTTATAGCCGTTTATATCACGCACGTTGCAGTCGGCAAAAAGCTTGTATCTGCGTGTCATTTCAGTTACTGCCCAGTTAAGCGCACCTGCAGCTTTGCGTGGGTCGGTTACAACCGGAATGAGCAGATGAGGGATGCCATTATATACGCCAAGTTCAACAACCTTGGGGTCAATCATTAAAAGTTTCACCTCGTCGGGACTTGACTTGTAGAGTATACTGGAAATAAGGGTGTTTATACATACACTCTTACCTGAACCGGTAGCGCCTGCAATGAGCAAGTGAGGCATTTTTGAAATATCTGCAACAATTACCTTGCCTGAAATATCTTTACCCAAAGCAAATGCGGTTTTTGAGCCAAAGGTTTTGAATTCAGAGGAGTCGAGCACCTCGCGAAGTGAAACTGTTGCTACTGTTTTATTTGGGATTTCTATACCAACAGCCGCCTTGCCGGGAATTGGTGCTTCTATACGAACGCCGAAAGCGGCAAGGTTTAATGCAATATCGTCTGCAAGGTTTACAATTTTACTTATCTTAACACCTGCGCTGGGCTGAAGCTCAAAACGTGTTACACTTGGTCCACGGCTTACTTCAAGCACCTTTGCTTTTACACCAAAACTGTCCAGTGTGTCTACAAGCTTTTTTGCACTTTCACGTAAATCCTCGGATTTCCCGCCTGATGCCTTTGAACTGTGTTTTTCAAGCAGAGAAACAGAGGGGTATTTATATTCAATAACAACTTTGTTTTTCTTGATTTCTTCTTCGATTTCATGAGTGGGAACGGGAGGCTCAGCTTTTTCCTGTTCTGTTACTGGCTTGACAGCAGATAGTGGTTCGTTTTCAGTCTGCACAGCCTTTTTCTCATCTTCGGACACGGCCTGGTCAAAACCAAGCTGGTCGTGTGAGAATATTTTTATATCATCAGGATTAAATGTATCCTCGGCGGGTAGGGTTTTTGTTGTCTTGCGTGTTGCCGGTTCAACCTTTTCATATTCAAAGGTAATTTTGTCAGCCTTTTTCTCTTTGTTTTCTTTTTTTGCGTTAGCTATAAGTTTTTTTACAAATGCTACCACATCGCTGACAGAAATCGCAGTTAAAACCATAACGCAAACAATTAAAAGAGCAAACAGAATTAAAAACGAACCCACATTACCTGTAAGATTGCTGAGAGGTGTTTCAATAATACCGCCAATGAGACCACCACCCATACCTATTGTTCCGTACATAAAAAATTCAGAGGGGGTAACCTCAATGCCGGAAAACAGATGAAACATACAACTTAAACAAATGAGAATACCTGTAAGGGAAAGGTATACCCTGGCGCCAATTTTAAGGTTGTGCTTTATCATAAGGTACAAGCCAACGGCTATTATAGCAAATGGGAGTAGATAAGCAGGGTTGCCAAACAACCCAAAAAACAGTTTTTTGACAAGGGTTCCCAGTGTGCCGGCAATACCGATATATCCAATCAGGGTGAAAATACCGAAAACGGTAATGCCGATACCCCATATTTCGCGGATAAGCAATCTTTCCTTTTCTGTCCTCTCTTTTATGGGCTTTGCCTTGGGTGAAGGCTTTGCCGGTGTGTTTTTCTTAATGGTTCTTCTTTCTGCCATTTATTCTACCTCGTTTATATGAAATTTAAAATAATTGTTGCTATGCCTGCGGCAATGCAGTAATAAGAAAAATAGTGAAGCTTTTTGTTTTGCACTAAGCGGAGAAGGAATTTAATTGCAACAAATCCGCTTACAGCAGCAACAATGGTACCAAGTAATGCGGGTGCTAAATCCATACCGAGAGTTCCTGTTTCAAGAACATCTTTAAAGTCAAGCACAGCTGCGCCTAAAATGGCGGGAATTGACATGATAAATGAAAATTTAACCGCAAAATCTTTTTTGTATCCGCAAATCTGTGCGCCGGCAATTGTTGAACCTGAACGGCTTATGCCGGGAAGAATTGCAACCGCCTGAAACAAACCGACAATAAGGGAAGAGGGGTAGCCTGCATTTTTCATATCAAGCTTTCCTTCGGCGGTATTACTGCTTATGTAAAGCACAGCGGCAGTAACAAACAGACAAACACCAACAAGCCACAGGCGTTCTCCGGCAATGCTTTCGATAAAATTATTAAGCAAAAGACCGGCAAAAACTGCGGGGATTGTGGCGATGACTACCATAATAACAAAACGACGGTAGGGAGATTTAAAATCCGGCTTGCCGCGTAACAAATCACCAAGCATCGCAAAAAACTCGCGGATAAGCTCCCATATATCGCGGTAATAAACTGCAAATACAGCGATAAGTGTACCTATGTGAAGGAGAATGTCAAATGACAAGGGAAACGCCATGGTATCGGCGCCAAAAATTTTTTTGAAAATTGCAAGATGACCCGAGCTTGATACGGGTAAAAATTCGGTAAGGCCCTGTACAAGACCCAATAGCATTGATTTTATATACATTTTTTTCTCCTTTAGAAAAAATCTTACTTTAATTTTATGTATATTATAGCATAATATATTGCAGATTTCCATATAAATTTTGCTTTTTTGAGAAAAAATAAAAAAAATAGTTGCAAAAGAAAAAAAGTTATGGTATACTACCTTAAGTTGATAAAAAAGGAACTCTATGGAGGTGAATGATAAATGAGAGAAGGAATCCATCCCGATTACAAGCAGACCACAATCAAATGTGCATGTGGTAATGTTATTGAAACAGGTTCTACAAAGGAAAACATCACAGTTGAAATTTGCTCCAGCTGTCATCCTTTCTTCACAGGAAAGCAGAAACTGGTTGATACAGGCGGTAGAGTAGAAAAGTTCAGAAAGAAATTCAACCTGGAAAAGTAATTAAGTCTAAAAAAAGCGCACTGCGCTTTTTTTGATTTGTACATAATTTATATTGTTTTTTTACACCGTAATGTGTATAATGGTGTAAAGAGTAAATATATAAATATATTTAATATATAATCCCGGCGCAAAAGCCGGATAAAATCTGAAAAAGAAAAGAGGGAGATTTATGATATATTTTGATAACGCAGCAACCACGGCGGTAAGCCCTGCGGCAGTAGAAGCAATGTTACCGCTTTTTACTGAAAATTACGGTAATCCCTCCTCGGTATATAAAACCGGCAGACTGGCAAAGGAGTCTCTTGAAAAATCAAGAGCAACAGTTGCACAGTGCCTTGGTGCACAGCCCTCCGAAATTTATTTTACAGCATCCGGTAGTGAGGCGGATAACTGGGCGGTAAAGGTTATACCCGAGCTTAATGCCACAAAGGGTAACAGAATAATAACAAGTGCGATTGAGCACCATGCAGTGCTTCATGCGTGTCAGTATATGGAAAAAAAAGGGTTTGAGGTTATATACCTTCCGGTTGATGAATACGGAATGGTTTCACCCGAAGAGCTGAAAAAGGCCGTAAACGATAAAACAGTTCTTGTTTCAATTATGTATGTAAACAACGAAATAGGAACGGTACAGCCTATTGCCGAGCTTGCAAAAGTTGCACACGAGGCAGGTGCGCTTTTCCATACAGATGCTGTTCAGGCAGCAGGTATAATGCCTATTGATGTTAAGGAACTTGGTGTGGATCTTCTAAGCATTTCAGCTCATAAATTCCATGGACCCAAGGGAATAGGCGCCCTGTATGTGCGAAAGGGTGTGAGAATTGCTCCCTTTGTTCACGGTGGCGGTCAGGAACGCGGTAAGCGTGCAGGTACAGAAAATACAGCTTATGCCGCAGGCATGGCAGCAGCACTTTGTGAAGCAACTGCAAATTTTGACAAAAAGTCAGAATATATAAAGGCTCTTCGTGACAAGCTAATAAAGGGAGTAATGGAAAACATCCCTTATACAAAGCTTAACGGACATCCTACACAAAGACAGGTGGGTAATGCTAACTTCTCATTCCGTTATATAGAGGGTGAATCATTACTTCTGTGGCTGGATATGAGCGGAATTGCCGCATCAAGCGGTTCGGCTTGTACATCAGGCTCACTCGACCCGTCACACGTTCTGCTTGCAATAGGCTTACCTCATGAAATTGCACACGGTTCACTCCGTATAAGCATTGGTGATAATAACACCGAAGAAGAAATAGATAAATTACTTGAGGTTTTACCTGAAATTGTGGAAAAACTCAGAAAAATGTCACCTCTCTATGAGGGTGTGGAAGGAGGAACAAAGTAATGTACAGTGAAAAAGTAATGGACCATTTTTCGAATCCGAGAAATGTAGGCGAAATAGAAGACGCAAATGCAGTAGGAACAGTTGGTAATGCAAAGTGCGGCGACATAATGAAAATATATATGAAGATAGAGGATGAGGTTATATCCGATATCAAATTCAAAACCTTTGGCTGCGGTGCTGCTATTGCTACAAGCAGTATGGCAACAGAGCTTGTAAAGGGCAAAACAGTTGAAGAAGCTTTAAGCCTTACAAACAAGGCGGTTGTTGAAGCACTTGACGGACTTCCTGCCGCAAAACTGCACTGCTCTGTTCTGGCAGAAGAAGCAATCAAGGCAGCTATTGACGATTACAATGTACGCCAGGGAAAAGAACCTGTGCAGAAGGGTTGTGACGGATGCTGCGAAAGCTGTCACGGTCACCACGAGGAAGAATAAAGACGCACGGAGTTTTGAATAAAACTGATAAAACGGCAGTAATTTTAAAACTGCCGTTTTTTTTGACAAAATATGTTGTAAAGTTACATGTTTTGTGTTAAAATAATCTAATAATTATGTCTATGGAGTATTATATATGAAATTACAACGCATTGTATCTGTTTTTATTATAATGATGCTATTGTGTGCGACAGGTTGTGGCGGTGGCGGTGGAAATGATGACACCAATCTGCCGGGACATGAAATATCACTTTGCATGCGCACACCCGATACATTGAATCCTATACTGACCGTGCAGACTTCCTGTTCGCGAATATATGACCTCATTTATGACAGCCTGGTTTATGTTGATAAAGAGCTGAGACCTGTTTCTGCACTGGCAGAAAAGTGCAGTGTTTCAGATGATGGAAAAACAATAAAATTCACACTGAGAGAAGGCATACTCTGGCATGACGGCAAGGCATTTACCTCATATGATGTACAGTATACTTTCAGACAGATTATGAACTCGGAGGCCGGAATATACAAAAACCGCCTTTCGGGTGTTACGGGTTTAACGGTTGTGGATATAAACCACTTTAATATAAGTCTTGCGGAGCCTAATGTAAACATTCTTAACCTGCTTGATTTTCCAATTATACCTGTACACAACTCCGAGCCTGACAAAACACCTATAGGTACAGGAATGTATAAATTTGCAGGTGCTTCGGGTCAGGACGGAATGGTTCTTGAAAGAAATGACAGCTGGAGCCTTGGTGAAAAACCGCAGTTTAAGCGCATAAACGTAAAGTTTACAGACAGTGAGGATGATATTTTTTCACTTGTAAATCTTGGTGAGGTTTCGTCTGCTGTTACCGATATAAACCACGTTGGCGGAATAGGTGCGGACAGTAAAGCACAAACCCTGCTCGCGCCCACACTTAAATACGAATTTTTAGGACTTAATTTTGATAACGGTGCCCTGTGCTCGCAGTATGTACGCCAGGCAATTTCGTACGCTCTTAACCGTGACGAAATATCAGACAGTGCTTATTACGGTTACGCAGAGCCTGCTAATGCACCTGTTCCTGGTACGTCGTGGCTTTATGATGCAGACTATAATCGTTTTGGGTATGATACCGAAAAGGCAGTGGAAAGTCTTACAGAAGGTGGATATGCATTAAATGACGGGGTGTATACCAAAACCACAGAAGAAGGCGGAATAATATCTCTGGACTTTACAATACTTGTTAACGATGACAATCCCTTCCGTATAAAAAGCGGCGAGATTATATGCAAGCATCTTGCAGCAGCAGGAATTCAGGCAACACTTCTTAAATTACCCTTTGATGAATATATTGAAAGAATACAAAGCGGAGAATATTCAATGTTTCTTGGTGGGTATGACCTGTCGGCCGATTTGGATTTCAGGTTTATGCTTTCAACGGATGCTATAGAAAACGGTACTAATGTATTTAACTATTCATCAATAGATATGGACAGAGCAACAAATGCGCTTTGTACACCCAGAACAGATGATGAAATACGAAAGGCATATTCAAACTTTCAAATGGTATTTTCACGCGATGTTCCTATTGTGGGAATTGGTTTTTTAAATGATGTGTTTATCTATTCGGACAGCCTTGATATAGGAGAAGGATTTGCTTCATACAAGGTATACAGAGAAATAAACAGCTGGAAATTAAAATAAAAATATATAGGAGAAGTTAATTATGAAGACATTTAAAAGTGCAGATATTCTTCTGCCAAAAAACGCGGACATGAGCAAGTGGAGTGTAGTTGCCTGTGACCAGTACACCTCCGAACCCGAATATTGGGAGGAAGCGGAAAAAATTGTGGGAGATGCAATGTCCACCCTTAAAATCACATTTCCGGAAGCATATCTTACAAAGTGTGATGAACAGGCAAGAATTGACAGCATAAACAAAACTATGCTCGAGTATATGCCAAAGCTTGCAGAGTATAAAAATGCACTTATTTATTTAAAGAGAACAATGGCAGATGGCAAGGTAAGACATGGTCTTGTGGGTGCTGTTGACCTTGAGGATTACGATTACAACAAGGGCTCTGATGCTATGATTCGGGCAACAGAGGGTACGGTTCTTGAAAGAATTCCCCCGCGCGTAAAAATTCGCGAAAATGCAGCGCTGGAGCTTCCTCACGTTATGCTGCTTATTGATGACCGTGAAAAGACGGTGATTGAGCCTCTCTACACAAAAACCGAAGGTAAAATTTACGATTTTGAGCTTATGCTTGGCGGCGGACACGCAGAAGGCTATCTGCTCAGCGAAGCAGAAACCGAAAAGGTTATGGATGCACTTGCAAAGCTTTCTGATAAAGATGCTTTTAATAAAAAATATAATACAAGCGGGAAAGCACCCATGCTTTTTGCAGTGGGTGACGGCAACCATTCTCTTGCAACTGCAAAGGCTTGCTATGAAAACTTAAAGAAAAAGCTTACACCCGAACAGGCAGCAAACCATCCCGCACGTTATGCACTGGTTGAAGTTGTAAACCTGCATGATGATTCGCTTGAGTTTAAGCCCATACATCGTGTTGTGTTCGGATGTGACCCTGAAAAACTCATTTCCGAGCTTTCTGAATATTATGCACAGGGCGGCGCTTTTGCTGAGCAGAAGGTGAAATACTGCTACGAAGGGGCAGAAGGAACAGTTACATTCAAGGCACCTGCTTCACCTTTGGAAGTTGGTAACCTGCAGAGATTTCTGGATGAGTACATAAAGAAAAACCCGGGTTGCAGTGTTGACTACATTCATGGAGATGATGTTACACGCCGTCTGGGAACAGAAAAGGGAAATATAGGCTTTATTTTGCCTCCTATGTCAAAAAACTCGCTGTTTGAGACAGTAATTGCTGATGGTGTATTGCCAAGAAAAACATTCTCAATGGGCGAAGCCTGTGAAAAGAGATTTTACCTTGAATGCAGAAAAATTGCAGAGTAAATTCAACTTGCATTATATACAGTATTAATATATAATATTTAAATAACTATCAAGTGGGTGATGATTTGAGAATAGCCGTGGATGCCATGGGTGGGGACAGAGCGCCTCAGGTTGTAGTAGCCGGTGCTGTGGCAGCTGTTAAAGCAAAGGATGTAGATGTAATTCTTTGCGGAGATGAAAATATAATAAACGGGCTTTTGGAAAAAGAAGACTACCCCAAAGACAAAATAAAGGTTGTTCATACCACACAGGTTATAACAAACGATGACAGACCTACAACAGCGGTAAGTGAAAAGACCGACTCGTCGCTGATAAAATGCTTTGAGCTTGTAAATTCCTATGAAGCCGATGCATTGGTATCTGCCGGAAGCACAGGAGCGCTGCTTATAGCGGCAATTAATATTTCGGGCAGAATACAGGGCGTGTTCCGTCCCGCACTTTCGGTAGTAATGCCAAACGGGGGAGCAGGTGTTTTGGTTATTGATACCGGCGCAAATGCTGAATGCAGGGTGGAGAACCTTGTTCAGTTTGCAATTATGGGAGATATATACGCTAAAAAGGTTATGAAAATAGAAAATCCCCGGATAGGTCTTTTGAATATTGGTACCGAGCCCGGAAAGGGAAGTCCTGTTATAAGAGAAGCCTACGAACATATTTCACAGCTACCCTTGAATTTTATAGGAAACTGCGAAGCAAGGGATGTACTGACAGGCACAATGGATGTACTGGTATGTGACGGTTTTTCGGGAAATGTTATGCTCAAGTCACTTGAAGGATTGGGCGGAGTAATTTTTAAAAGATTAAAGACGGTTATAACAGAAAGCATAACAGCAAAGATTGGTGCACTACTGCTTAAACCCGGTCTTATGAAATTAAAAAAGATGTTTGATTACAAGGAATATGGCGGAGCGCCTTTCCTTGGTGTGTCGCACCCGGTACTTAAAGCTCATGGCTCGTCAAATGCAAAAAGTATTTGTGACACAATTTTACAGGCAGATGTTTTTGCATCAAGCAGGGCAATAGAAGATATTGCTGTACAAATCAAGTCAAATGAATATTTTGAAAATAAAGTAAATGTATAGGAGGAATATGGTTATGAAGGAAAAAGTATATGGCATTATTGCTGAACAGTTAGGAATAAGCGTTGATGAAATTACAGAGGAGTCATCCTTTGTTGATAATCTTGGGGCAGATTCCCTTGATCTTGTTGAAATGATAATGGCCTTTGAAGAAGAGTTTGGTGTTGAAATTGCTGACGAAGAAGCAGAAAAAATCAGCACGGTTGGAGATGCTCTGGAGTACGTAAAAGAACATATATAATCATGACAGAAAAAATTTTAGAACTTGAAGGAATATTAGGTCATACTTTTGAAAATAAGCAGCTTCTTGAACAGGCACTTACCCACAGTTCATACGCCAACGAAAGGCGTAGTCGCGGGCAGTGTAACGAGCGACTTGAATTTTTGGGTGATTCTGTACTAAGCACCATTATAAGCCGCTTTCTCTTTGAAAATTGTCCTGACGAAAACGAGGGTAATATGTCCAAAAACAGGGCATACATTGTGTGCGAAGGTTCTCTCGCGCGTGTTGCACGCCGTATAGGTCTTGGAGGCTACCTGCTTCTTGGTAATGGAGAGGACAAAAGTGGCGGCAGAGAGAGAGATTCAATTTTGTCGGATGCTGTTGAAGCTGTTATTGCAGCAATGTATCTTGACGGTGGAATGGCAATAACCGAAAAGTGGGTTTTAAAGGCGCTCAGTCCTATAATTGCAGAAGCGGCACAAAGCCGTATGACCGATGATTTTAAAACCCTGCTTCAGGAAAAATACCAGGCAAACGGCAAAAGTGATATAGAATATGAAGTAGTCGCTGAAGAAGGCCCTGCACATAACAAATGCTTCACTGTTTCGGTAAAGGTAACAGGTAAAATACTGGGAACAGGCAAAGGCAGAAGTAAAAAAGCTGCAGAACAGGCGGCTGCAAGAGAGGCACTGAATATATAATGGGAAAGCATATGAACATTCCTGTGTTCATACCCCATCTCGGGTGCAAAAATGACTGCGTTTTCTGTAATCAGCGGTCAATAACCGGCAGACTATGTGAGGTAAGCTGCGACGAGGTAAAGGGGATAATAGAAGACCATCTGCGTTTTGCACAGGGCAGAGAAGTTGAAATAGCTTTTTTTGGCGGTAGCTTTACAGGTCTTGATATGGATAAGCAGGAGGAATATTTATCGGTAGCCCATGAGTATATAAGAGCAGGCGATGTAACGGGAATACGTCTTTCTACCCGTCCGGACTATATTTCGCAGCCTATACTGGAAATGCTTCGGGACTATGGAGTAAAAACTATAGAGCTGGGAGCACAGTCTATGTGCGATGATGTTCTTTTAAAATCGGGCAGGGGGCACACCGGTGAACACACAAGGGCATCGGCGGCGGCGATAAAGAAAATGGGTTTTTCGCTTGGACTTCAGATGATGATAGGCCTTCCGGGGGACACGGCGGAAAAAAGCCTTTATACCGCAAGAGAAATATGCAAGCTTGGTGCGGATAACACACGTATTTATCCTACAGTTGTGCTTAAAGGGACCCATCTTTACAGGATGTATATAGATGGCGAATATACGCCGCTTACCGTGGAAGAGGCTGTGGAAACAGCAAAGGAAGCGGTTAAGATTTTTGATGATGCAGGTGTATATGTGCTTCGTATAGGGCTTCAGCAGAGCGAAACCCTTGGAAGTGAGGTGGCGGCAGGAGCGTACCATCCCGCAATGGGCGAGCTTGTTTTGTCGCGTATGGTACGTGATGATGCAGAAAAATACTTTACACAGCACAACCCCGGAGAACTTACAATTACTGCCGGTGCAAAAAGTCTTTCTGTTGCAGTAGGACAGGGCAGAAGCAATATAAAATATCTTGAAGAAAAATATTCTGTTCCCGTAAAGGTGAAAACAGACACACGGGCGGGAATATATATACAAAACACGCCTTTGGGGCGAAAAAGAAAGGATGACATAAAATGAGCGTTTTTGACACACTTGCCGAGCGCGGACTTATAGCACAGACAACTCACGAAGAGGAAATAAGAGAACTGCTGGAAAAAGAAAAAATTACTTTTTACATTGGATTTGACCCCACAGCAGACAGCCTTCATATCGGTCACTTTATGCAGCTTATCGTTATGAAGCATATGCAGAATGCAGGACATACTCCCATTGTTCTGCTGGGCGGCGGTACAACTATGGTTGGTGACCCCACAGGTAAAGCCGATATGCGTCCCATGATATCAAAAGAAACAATTCAGTACAATGCTGACCGTTTCAAGGAACAGATGTCCAGATTTATTGAATTCGGTGACGCACCCGGACAGGCTAAAATGGTAAACAATGCTGACTGGCTTTTAGAGCTTAACTATGTTGACTTTTTAAGAGAAGTAGGCGTTCATTTCTCGGTTAACAGAATGCTGACAGCAGAATGCTTTAAAACAAGAATGGAAAAAGGACTTTCTTTCCTTGAATTTAACTATATGCTTATGCAGAGCTACGATTTTTATAAATTAAACCGCGATTTCGGTTGTAAAATGGAATTCGGCGGTGATGACCAGTGGTCAAATATCATAGGCGGTATTGAGCTTACAAGAAAGAAAGCCGGCAAGAGCGTATATGGCATGACATTTACTCTGCTTACAAACTCGGAAGGCAAGAAAATGGGCAAGACCGAAAAGGGTGCTCTGTGGCTTGATGCAGAAAAGGTTTCTCCCTATGATTTCTACCAGTACTGGAGAAATGTTGATGACCGCGACGTTATAAGAATGCTTAAGCTTGTAACATTTATTCCCATGGATGAAATTCGCGAATACGAAAAGCTTGAGGGTCAGCAGCTTAACAAGGTTAAGGCATTGCTTGCATACGAGGTTACCAAAATGGTACACGGTCAGGAAGAAGCGGATAAGGCAAAGCAGGCTGCAGAAGCGATTTTTGCAGGCGGCGGTGTTTCTGCAAATATGCCCACAGCAGAAGTTGCTGCAGACTTTGTAGGTGACGGAGTAAATGCTCTTGAAATGCTCGTGTCCATTGGCTTTATTCCTTCAAAATCCGAAGGCAGACGTCTTGTTCAGCAGGGTGGACTTACCATAAACGATGAAAAGGTTACATCACTTGATTTTGTGGTAACAAAGGATATGTTCGAAGGAGACGGACTTATTGCAAAACGCGGTAAGAAAGCATTTATAAAGGTTGAGATGAAGTAATTGTGAAAAAAGGTGTATTATATTCACTTTTATCAGGAACAGTAACAGCTGCGGCATTTTTAATGCCGCAGGCTGGGTTTTTATGCTTTTTAGGACTCATACCTGAATTTTATCTGCTTATGTCAGACACACACAGCAAAAAGCAAGCATTTGTTTATTGCCTGCTTTTTGCTTTATCTTTTTACTCGGTTTCTGTTTTGTGGATATACGGACTTTTTCCGGTGACAAATTTTGATGTAAGCTATGAGGTTGGGTTTGTGCTTGTAACGGCGGGATGGCTGCTTATTACTTTGCTTATGTCTGCAGAGCTTTGTGCGGCACTTTATATTCTGTGGAGAATGAACCTGCCTGCAAAAATATTCCCTGTTGCCGCAGGGTGTATGTTTGTAATACTTGAATTTTTGCAGGGACTGGGCAGTCTCGGTTTTACATGGGGCAGAATGGGACTTTCCCAGGCGGCTTATCCGCTTATGATACAAAGTGCGGCGGTTTTTGGCCCTTTGCTTGTTACGTTTGTTGTGGTAAGTGTGGCAGGCTATTTGGCTTTGTTTATAAAAACAAGACATATAAAGTTTCTTGGAGTGGCGGCAGCAATATTTTGTGTTAACATTGCCATAGGTTTGTGTGTGCCTGACTATGCCGGCAGGGAAGTAGACGTTGCGATGGTGTGGGAAAATGTATCGAATGAAGATAAAATGCACCAGAATATAGGCGATGTTGTAAAAGGTCTTGAAAAGAAAAGCATACAGGCGGCAGAGTGTGGTGTTGATTACATATTGTGGACAGAAACTGCAGTGCCCGCAGACCATTCCGAAGCCACCTTTTTATACAAAAGATATTCAGAAATCGCAAAACAGACAAATTCTGTACTTATAAGTGCGGGCTTTGACCGACAGGACGGCAAAAAATATTCTGCAATGTTCTTTACCAATCCTGACGGAGAGTATGCCGGTAGTGTTTACAAACGTCAGCTTGTGCCGTTTGGTGAGTATACACCTATGAGAGGGTTACTTGATAAAATTGCACCCTCGCTCACAGCGGCAATGCGCGCGCCCGAAAATGAACTTAACTTCAGCCGGGGCAAAAGCACGGCACTCACCGATAAAGGTATGGTGGGCGGACTAGTGTGCTATGATTCGGCGATGCAGTATTTACCGAGACAAACGGTAAACGAAGGTGCCGAAATACTTATGCTTTCGGTTAATGATTCCTGGTTCGAGGGGACAAGTATGACATGGCGGCATATGTCACAGGCGGTATTCCGTGCGGTTGAAAACGGAAGATATATAGTACGCAGTACAAATAGAGGCATAAGCGGCGTTATTGCACCTGACGGGAAAATCCTTTGCAAAAGTGCAGAAGGTGAGTTTTTAAACGGAACCGCACAGATGATAAACACAAAAACGCCTTACACAGCAATGGGTGACGTTATAGTAAAGTCGGATCGTAGCCATGTCGTTCTGTGAGCCAAGGAGTTGGACTTGCCTCTTGTCTTCCTAAGACCGCTTGGCCTCCGACTTGGAAAATCCTTTGCAAAAGTGCAGAAGGTGAGTTTTTAAACGGAACCGCACAGATGATAAACACAAAAACGCCTTACACAGCAATGGGTGACGT
>JAZNUH010000098.1:0-11796 GCA_045592225.1 Clostridia bacterium
TATCCCTGTAAACAAGTCGGGAGATATTACCCCCGGGGACATAGAAGCGGTGCTGACACCCGATACAGGTTTGGTCAGCATAATGCACGTCAATAACGAAACGGGAGCAATTTTTCCTGTTGACAAAATAAAACCCATAATGCAGAGAATTTGTCCCGATGCACTTCTGCATACCGATGCGGTGCAATCCTTTGGCAAGCTGCAAATTCACCCCGAAAAATGCGGAGTGGATATGCTGTCTGCAAGTGCCCACAAAATACATGGTATAAAGGGTGCAGGCGCGCTTTATGTAAGGCGGGGCATTAACCTTAAAACTCCGGTTTTAGGCGGCGGACAGGAAAAGGGCATTGTTTCGGGCACACACAATCTGCCGGCAATAGCAGCTTTTGCGGCGGCTTGCAAAAAAATTGATTTTGAGTTTGATAACGCACCGGCAAAAAAACTGCTGGCAGCACTGTCACAAATAAAGGGAGTGGTTATAAACCGCCCCGAAATTGCGCTGGACAGCATTATAAATCTGTCCTTCGGCAACATTCCCTCCGAGGTAACACTCAACGCCCTGTCGGCAGAGGGACTTTGCATTTCGTCAGGCTCGGCGTGTTCTTCATCAAAGGCGGGTAAGAGCCACGTACTTCGTGCAATGGGAGCCAAAAATGCCGCGGGTGCGGTAAGATTCAGCCTTTCAAGGTATAACACCGTGACAGAGGTTGATGAGGCTCTTTCGATAATAAACAAAACTATAATACCCCTTATGGAGGCATTGGCATGAAAGAAATTATACTTGTAAAATACGGAGAAATTATATTAAAGGGTCTAAACAGACACATTTTCGAGGACAAGCTGGTAGGCAACATCAGAAAAGTGGTGGGTGATGACGCAAAGGTTTATAAATCCCTTGCCACCATTTATGTTGAGCCTGCAGAGAATGCGGATATTGATGCACTTGCGCAGAAAATTACACGTGTATTTGGCGTTGTGTCTGTAACCCGTGCAGGAATTACCACAAAAGAAATAGACGAGATTGCGGCAGGTGCGGTGGAATATCTCCGCGACACCCTTTCGACAAAGAAAACCTTTAAGGTTGAGTCAAAGCGTGCAGACAAGAGATATCCTATGAAGTCGCCCGAAATAAGCGCATTTATCGGCGGCAGACTTCTTGCGGCAAATTCTCACCTTAAGGTGGATGTAAAAAATCCCGACACGGTTGTAAATGTTGAAGTGCGTGAGGCGGGGGCATATGTATATGCTGACAAGCTCCGCGGCTGCGGCGGATTGCCCACAGGCACAGGCGGTAAGGCAATGCTTTTACTTTCGGGCGGTATTGACAGCCCTGTTGCAGGATATATGATGGGTAAGCGTGGAGTAACCCTTGAGGCTATACACTTTTTCTCCCACCCCTTTACAAGTGAAAACGCAAAGCAGAAGGTTTTAGATCTTGGCAAAATCATTGCAGGCTATACCGGCGGTATGAGGGTACATGTTGTTCCCTTTACACAGCAGCAGCTTGAAATGAAGGCGAAATGCCCTGCAGAGCATATGACGCTTCTTATGCGCAGAATGATGATGATGATTTCATCACGCATCGCAGAAAACCGCGGTGCAGGTGCGCTTATAACAGGCGAAAGTCTGGGTCAGGTGGCAAGTCAGACCATGGAGGCTATTGCGGTTACAGATAATGCGTGCACAGTACCCTGCTTCCGTCCCCTTATTGGTATGGACAAGGAAGAAATTGTACGAATCGCAAGGGATATCGGCACATACGAAACATCCATTCTGCCCTTTGAGGACTGCTGTACTGTTTTTGTTCCCAAGCATCCCACAACCAAGCCCAAGCTTGAACGCATTTTGCAGTCCGAGGCTTTGCTTGATGTAGAGGACCTTGTAAACCGTGCGGTAGAGGGCACAGAAGTTATAATGCTTTGATACAGAGGAGAATATATTATAAATGGAATTTTCATACGAACAATTTGATGTGGCTGTTGTAGGCGGAGGACACGCAGGCTGTGAAGCAGCGCTTGCCTCGGCAAGACTAGGTGCTAAAACCGTGCTCTTTGCCTTAAGCCTTGACAAAATAGCAAATATGGCGTGCAACCCCAACATCGGTGGCAGCGCAAAGGGACACCTTGTGCGTGAAATTGATGCCCTGGGCGGCGAAATGGGAAAGGCGGCAGATGCTACCTTTTTACAGTCGCGCATTTTAAACAAGGGCAAAGGCCCTGCCGTATGGGCACTTCGTGCACAGGCGGACAAGTGGGCATACACCATGGAAATGAAAAAGAGAATAGAGCATCAGCCGGGTCTTTTGGTACGTCAGGGCGAGGTTGTTGACGTTAAAATAGAAGACGGCAAGGTGCAGGGTGTTGTAACCGAAACAGGTGCATTTTTCCCTGCAAAGGCGGTAATAATTGCATCGGGCACATATCTGGGCGGCAGAATAATTGTGGGCGAGCACAGTCATTTTGGCGGACCCGACGGAATGTTCCCTGCATCCGAGCTTTCTAAAAACCTTGCGGCAAGGGGAATAAAACTACAGAGATTTAAAACAGGAACACCGCCGCGTATTGCAAAAAGAAGTGTGGATTTTTCAAAAATGGAAGAACAGCTTGGTGACAGTGACATACTGCCCTTTTCCTTTGAAACAGAGGGCGAGCTTGTAAATCAGGTTTCCTGTCATCTTACATATACCAATCAGAAAACTCACGAAATTATAAGAGCAAACATCCACCGCGCCCCTATGTACAGCGGTAAAATTGACGGTGTAGGTGCAAGATACTGCCCCTCCATTGAGGATAAGGTGGTAAGGTTTGCCGAAAAGGAGAGACACCAGATATTTATTGAGCCTATGGGTCTTGACAGTGACGAAATGTATGTTCAGGGTCTTTCCACATCTATGCCCGAGGATGTTCAGCTTGCTATGCTCCATTCTATCGAAGGGCTTGAAAATGCCGAGATTATGCGTGCGGCATACGCAATTGAATATGACTGCTGCGACCCGCTGCAGCTTCGCCACACCCTTGAGTTCCGCGACATTGAGGGACTTTACGGTGCGGGACAGTTTAACGGAACATCGGGTTATGAGGAAGCGGCGGCACAGGGACTTATTGCAGGGATAAATGCGGCAAACAAGCTGCTCGGCAAAGAAGAAACTGTTATAGAGCGCGACGAGGGATATATAGGCGTGCTTATTGACGACCTTGTAACAAAGGGCACACCAGAGCCTTACAGAATGATGACATCCCGCGCTGAATACCGCCTGCTTTTAAGACAGGATAATGCCGATGAACGTCTTACACCCAAGGGCTACAAGGCGGGGCTTATAAGTGAAGAGAGATACAACAGATATTTAAATAAACAAAAGCTTATAAAAGCAGAAATAACAAGACTTGAAAAAACATCCGTACCCCCTACCGAGGCGCTTAATGCAGTTCTCGAGGCAAGGGGAACAGACAGAACCGAAACAGGAATACGTCTTGCCGACCTTTTGCGCCGTCCTCAGGTGAGCTATGCAGACCTTAAAGAGGCGGATGTAACACGCCCCGAGCTTCCCCACGAGGTACAGGTAGAGGCGGAAATAAAAATAAAATATGCAGGCTATATAAAAAGACAGCGCCGTACAGCAGAACAGTTTAAGAAGATTGAGGGCAGACAGCTTCCGCCCGATGCTGATTATCAGAACATTCACGGACTTCGTCTTGAAGCAAGGCAGAAGCTTGCGGCACACAAGCCTGAAAATTTGGGACAGGCATCCCGTATATCGGGTGTTTCGCCTGCCGATATTGCGGTGCTCACCGTATGGCTTGAGCAGAGAAACCGCGCAAGGGAGGACTAAATGCAGGAAATTTTAAAAAGAGGGCTTGACCATTTCGGTGCAGAGGCCTCGGATATTATAATTGAAAGATTTGTCACCTATTCAAAGCTGCTTCGTGAGTGGAACGAAAAGATTAATCTTACAGCAATTACCGAGCCTTTGGAAATTGCAAAAAAGCATTTTGTGGATTCGGTTTCCTGTGTGTCAATGATTGATAAGGGCAGTTCACTTGTGGATGTTGGCACAGGTGCAGGCTTTCCCGGAATACCCCTTAAGATAGTAAGACCCGACCTTTCGGTGCTGCTTCTGGACTCGCTTGGCAAAAGGGTGGACTTTTTGAATAGGGTTATAGCCGAGCTGGGACTTGAAGGCATTACCGCCGTGCACAGCCGTGCCGAGGATGGCGGAGCAAAGCCTCTTTACAGAGAAAGGTTTGACGTGGCAACGGCAAGGGCGGTGGCAGGTCTTAACGTGCTTTCAGAATACTGTGTGCCATTTGTAAAGGTGGGCGGACAGTTTATAGCACTTAAGGGTCCCGATTGTGACGAGGAAGTGGCAAATGCCAAAAACGCTATAAAGACTCTCGGGTGTGGTGACCCTGTACTTCACAACGTTCATTGGGAAGAACAAAGGCACACGCTTGTTGTTGCAAAGAAAATAAAGACAACCGACAAAAAATACCCCCGAAAGGCGGGCAAGCCGTCGAAAAATCCCCTATAAGAGGGTAATAAGGCGAACGATTTTTCTTTACATAATTGGTAATATATGGTATTATATCATCATAGAACACACAATATCTTGGGAGGTGGTATAATGCCGACAAAGGTTGCATCGGCAAATATATGGGAATTGCCCGCATCGCAGATAAGGACAAGCCCCTATCAGCCGAGAAAGCATTTTGACACAGGCTCAATAGCAGAGCTTGCAGAATCTATAAGCCGCTACGGAGTTTTACAGCCAATAATTGTACGAAGGTCGCGGGGCAGTAATACATATGAGCTTGTGACCGGCGAGCGCAGACTTCGTGCTGTAAGGCTTTTGGGAATGAAAACTGTTCCGGCGGTGGTAGTGCAGGGGAATGACGATGACTGTGCTGCAATGGCACTTATTGAAAATCTTCAGCGCAGAGAGCTTGGCTTTTTTGAAGAGGCGCAGGCTTACAATCAGCTTATTTCCGAGCACGGACTTTCCGAGGGCAGAGTTGCCCAGATGACAGGCAGGCGGGAGGCTACAATTCAAAACAAGCTACGGCTTTTACGGCTTTCCGAAAGCTTGCGCAAAGAAATTTTTGACAAAAAGCTATCAGAGGAACACGCGGCTGCGTTGCTGCAGTTCCCCGACGAGGGTGAACGGCTGCGCGCTCTGTCAAAAATGGCGGAGGAGGACAAGGAAAAGCGCGACGCGGGAATTTACGCACAAAAAATTGAAAAAAGGCTGGAAGAACCAAAACACTTATTACCTGATATACAGGGAGATAACAGAATATTTGTAAACACCATAGACAAAGCAGTTGACCTCATAAGAGATGCAGGGGCAACAACCGGAACGCAAAGACGGGAATATGATGACAGAATTGAGTATCTTATTACCATAATAAAGCGTTAGGGGGCGAAGGGTCTGTGGTTTTTTTGTGGGATGAAATATGCAGACTGTTTCCTGCAAACATAAGGGACAGGCTTTTATGCCTTGACCCCGAGGGAGTAAGAGAAATAACCCTGCGCGCAGGCAGACCGGTAACAATTTGCGGTGACAGAATTTACTTTTTAGGAGGGCACGGACTTACAAAAAGTGCTGAGCAAGGCATAACTGCAACAGACGAAACCCTTTCAAAAACCCTTGAACGTATATGCCATGGCTCGGTTTATGCAATGCGTGACAGTCTGGTGCGCGGCTTTATATCCATTGAAGGAGGTCACAGGGCAGGGGTGTGCGGCAGGGCGGTAACCGAAAAGGGCAGGATAACCCACCTTGCCGATATATCGTCGGTAAACATTCGTATTGCTCATCAGATAAAGGGTGCGGCAGACGGTGTTATGAGCAGTATAATATCACCCCACCTGCAAAACACATTGATTATTTCCCCGCCGGCTTGCGGAAAAACAACCCTTTTGCGCGACATTGCCCGTCAGCTTGCAAATGAGCGGTATATGTACCGCGTGGGCATAGTGGACGAAAGGGGAGAAATTGCTGCAAGCTATAAGGGGATTCCTCAAATGGATGTGGGACTGTTAAGTGATGTCTATCACCTGTGTCCCAAAGCCGAGGGTATGTCAATGCTGCTTCGCAGTATGTCACCCCAGGTAGTTATAACAGACGAAATCGGAACAAAGGAGGATAGTGATGCCATACTTTCCCTGGTCAATGCAGGCATAAAAATAATCTGTTCAGCCCACGCATACGGAAGGGAGGATTTAATGCAGAGAAGTGAAACCGCACCCCTTTTATCCCGCGGAGTGTTTGAAAGAATAATAGTGCTTTCAAACCGCCTCGGGGTTGGAACGGTGGAGAGGGTTTATCAGGTGTAGACAAAATCAGTTGACAAAAGATATATATTGTGATATAATAATTTCATCGAAGATGAAATCGTCGATATAAATCTCTTGTGAGATTTTCGATATGTCATAAATGACTCGATATGTGCTTTGCACTCGATATGTTGCCTTTCGGCAACGAGATTTATATCATATCGAGTTTTGAGCAAAGCGAAAACATATCGATTTTGCGGAAGCAAAAATATCGAGCAAACGGAGTTTGCATATCGACAAAAGGAGAACAAAATGGAGCAGAACAAAAATCAATTAAGGGAAGAATCAATAGAATTTGCAATAGCTGTTTCAGATATATGTGATAATATAAAAGGTTGTAGTGTGTATGTAAATCAATTATTGCGTTCTTCGTCTTCTATTGGTGCGAATATACACGAGGCTAAGTATGCTCAAAGCAGGTCTGATTTTGTTCATAAACTTGAAATTGCTTTAAAAGAAAGCTCGGAAACAGATTATTGGCTTGAACTAATATATAGAAAGAACAAATTTGATGAAGAAACCTATAAAACCTTAAAAAATAATTGTGGTATTATTCGCAGAAAGCTTATTGCGTCAATTACAACTGCTAAAAAGAATGAAAGCAAAGGTGATTAAATGAAAAAAGTATCCAAAGTAATTATTGGTATATTATGGATTGTGACAATTGTGCTTTCTTTCTATGTAGGAATGACATATCATTGGGCATCAACAACAGAAATGGATTTTTCTAAAGATTTTAATGATATAGTAGTTGAAGAGAATGATATGGCAGACTATACTGTTTTTATAGAAATCCCTGAAAAGTATGGTGCATTAAAACAGATACCTGAACCAATAAGGAAAACAATTTCATTATATATGCAGGCAAATGATTTAAAACTGTCAGAGGGAACACACCATTTCGATAGAATTGATGGTACATTGGATGAATACTTAAATGAACAGTTTAAATTTGAACCTATTAAATAGAGGCATCTAATTTATACACTGATTCTATAATTACAATAATAAATAATGAATGGAGTAAACCAAAATGAAAAGACTTTTAACATGTATTTTAACAGTAGTTATGCTTACATCCTCTCTTTCTGTATCAGCGGCAAGCTTTACAGATGTAAAGCAGGGTGACTGGTACTATGAAACAGTAACAGAAATGACAGAAAAAGGTCTGTTTAACGGTAAAGGTAACAACCTTTTCTGCCCTGCTGACACAATGACAAAGGCAGAGTTTCTGGCAGTAACTATGAGAATAGTATGCCCTGATGCTAACTTAAAAGCAGAAGATACTTCTGCGTGGTGGCAGCCTGCGTATAATCTTGCCGTACAAACAGAAATGATTGATGCGGCTGTATTTCCTGCTGACAGTATGGAAAATGTAATCACCAGAGAGGAAATGGCATATATTTCTTCAATGGCGTTCTTTGCACAAAAAGATGGCAATCCTGATGATAAGGACTACAAGGACACAGTTCTTATGGCAACATTTGTTTCAATGTCAGCACATAACAGCGAAGAATATGGATTTGACTTAAAAAATACAATTCCTGATTATGATGAAATCGGCAATGACTTTAAATCTTGTGCTGTTATTGCTTATGGAACAGGTCTTTTAGGAGGAATTGACGATACAGGCAGATTTGCACCGAAAAACACTTTGACAAGAGCAGAGGGTGCAACAGTTCTTTACAGATTAATAAGGAAAGATAAGAGATTGACGGAGCCTGATGTAAATGATAATTAGACGGAAACAAACGAAAATGCAACAGACTCTATCACAATCTATGAGGGTCATTGGGGTCATGAATGGCAGGCTGTTGAAAAAGCATACCCAAAACCGGAATATGATGGTTCTTATGACGGTGAAACAAGTAAAGATGCTTATCAGTTATGGGTATAGAATGTTTATTAAAAAGCTCCCGAACATAACAGAAGTGAAGAATATTCAGTCATACAAAAAACATCCGGGACGTATGAGCAAAAGCCATGCGCCCCGGATGTTTCGAAAATATATATAAACAGCCCGAGCTGACTATACTATACTATGAGAAAGGACAAAGCAACGTGACCCATATAATAGTAGCTGCGCCTGATTCGTGTGCAAAAAAATTAAAGGATACTGTGTTTGTTGAAACTGCCGCTGCACCACTGCCTGAACCCATGATGTTTCATGCTGATATGCAGTTTCACTATCTGGGCGATAGGTGTGCCGTTGTGTGTCCCGAATTGTTTGAGTATTACAGGGAACAATTTTCAAAACTGAATATTGAAATAATTTGCGGAGAAACCCGCCTTGAAAGTACCTACCCGGGTGATATTGCATATAATGTAGCAAGAGTTTCAAAGCAGTATGCACTCCACCGTACGGATAAGACAGATAAGGTGCTGGCTGGTGAGCTTTTGCGTCGGGGAGTCAGTATAATAAACGTGCCCCAGGGCTATACAAAATGTTCGGTGGCACCTGTTTCGGAAAATGCATTTATAACCTCGGACCGTGGCATATATGCCGCGGTGAAAGAGTATAAAATGGATGTGCTTCTCATAAGCGAGGGTAATATTGAGCTTAACCCATATCCCTTCGGTTTTATAGGCGGGTGCACAGGTCTTATATCAAAAAATCAAATGTTTTTTGAAGGTAGTATAGAAACTCATCCCGACTGTGAAAAAATAATAAGATTTTTAGAAAAATACGGAGTATTGCCTTTGGAGGTAAAAGGAAAAAATCTCCGGGATATTGGCTCGGTTATTTGTATACAATAGGAAGGTAAATTATTGATCGGGAGGCGGTGCATTGATGACACACCGGATGTCGGTGACGGGAAATGCAGAAACACTTTTCGGGGCATTGCCATTTTTTGAGGGCGCGTATGTTAATCCCGATACCGACACTTTAGTATTTACATCCCACTCCGAGGAGGAGATGAACAGGTTTAAAAGTCGCCTGGCACCTCTTGTATCGGAGCTTATTACAAAAAAATATGAAAAACGGCTTATAACCGATATAGTAAATGACAACTGCACAGGCTTTACCCGAGCAGACAAACAGCATATATTGAGCGAGGCTTACGGGCAAAGCGGAAAAAACAATGCTCTTACAAATAAACTGACAGAATATCTTGACAGTGCGGATAAGCTTATAATAGACGGATTTGTAAACTTTCGGCTGGGTGATTATAAAAAGCACCTTGAAAACAGGGTTGAAATGGTGGTTGACAAATTTGTGGCAGACAGAGAATACGCCGAGTTCACTGCATTATTAAAGTACTTTGTAGAGGTACAACCGACCCGGGAGCCCTGCGTGCATATTGTTGCAGGAGAAACGGGGTATATAATATATAATAAAGACAAAGAGGACATTACCACTCAGTGTTTAAACGAGTTTGTGTCGGTTATGAGTGCAGGGGAAATGAATTTTGAGGACCTTATTTTAAGTACGCTTATTACTCTTGCACCTGCAGAAATTATACTGCATAACAAGGAGAATATAAAAAAACCAGAGTTTTTGGCAACCGTCAATGAAATTTTTGGAGAAAAGGTAAAGGAATGCGACGGCTGCGAGCTTTGTAAATGCTGAAATGGGAATGCAGAATGGAGGAAGGAAACCTTCGGGTTTCCTTTTTTGTATAAAATATTGACAAAACATGTTCCCTGTGATATATTGAAATTAATAAAACACAGGAGGAATTTTCCGTGAAAAAGACAGCTAATGTACACCATATGTATAAAGACATCAGTTTCGGGCAAAAGAATTTGCACGAGGGTAATATCTGTCTGCAATTTTGATTTGAAGGACGCCGTATGGCGTCCTTTTGTGTTGCTGTGGCGACCATTGGTAGATATGGCACGATGAAAGGGAGGGTATATATGAAGGTACATTTAAAACAAATATTTTGTGTAATGATATTGCTGATATTCAGTATAAACCTTTGTGTTTATGCAAATCCGGATCGTATGGTGGCGGAAAGTACATCTGTTGATTCTGTTGACAGGAAAGAAGATATACTGACGAGAGCAACTGTCGGAATCGGCGAAAAAGCTTTGCCGTGTGGAAATATTTATATAAACGGCAAGCACATAGATACAGGAGACACCATAATGGTAACTCAAAAAACAACTTGGTTCCCTCTTAGGACAATATTGGAGGGTCTTGGGGCATCTGTTGAGTGGCGTGCTGAAACCGAGGAAGTGTATTTTGAATATGACGGAGAAGCATATCGTGGATTTTTCAACATTTTTACCAATAGAGTTTTAAACAGTAAAACAGAGTGTCTGTACATAATCAACCGACAAAGTGGCATGGCATTAGCGCTTACTCCAGTGACATTCTGGGGATATTTTGCATTTATAAATGACAGAATATATATTTCTTCCACGGAGTTGTTTGAGCAATTGGGTTGCACTGTAGAAATAGATGAGGAAACAATGGATGTAAGCATACAAAAGGAGGGTGTACCCGGAAAGGGACACTTGACATTAAATGTAACAGAAGACCTGAACTTTGACACAATAAAGGGGCGAGAGGCAGAAATGCTGTCCAATGTGCAAAGACGTTATGGCATAACATTACCATCAGAAGTTGTTTTTTTAAATGTTTGTGTTTCTTATGATGTTACAGCAGAATCACACAGGGAGGCGGTAACTTGCTTCTGCGGTGAAATAAAGCTTTCGCCAGAACAGCTTGACATAGTACTTAAATCTATACCTTACAAGATGAAAGAAACCAATATACTGTCTGACGACGAAATAAATACGGACGATAGGAAAATGGATATATATCTGTGGAACGATACTTTCGAGTGGCTAAAAATAAGTAATCTGGAACAAACGTCGTGGTATGGGTATGAAGAAGAAATTTCAGCCTCCGGAGAGTCGTTCTCTGTAAAGGACATCCTTGTAGTGCCTGAACCGGATGGAAATTTTACAATGTATTTACTTGAGGTCGGTGTATGGATGGGGTAAATCCGGAAGACCAGGGGACGGTTGTGTTCTGTTCGCCTTGTGCTTGTAAGATTTAGCAAATAGGAGGAATTATGAAATATATAAAAGAATTAATAGAGTTTTTAGAAAAACTTGAAGAACACAAAATATACTACAGTCTGGAGAAGGCTCGGATACATACAATAATGGTAGATGTAGCATTGCCGGGTGAAAGATGGGAAATAGAATTTAATACATACGGAACAAAACTTGATTGTGATATTGAAATTGAAAGATATAAAAGTGACGGGATTCTTCGAGATGAAAAAGAGTTTGACGAACTTTTTGAAGATGATTACGAAAAAGAACTTGAGAAATTTTTGGGAGATGCGGATCAGGAAAAAGCCGATTAGGGACGTACATTTTTAGCACAACAAAAAACAAACAGGGAAACTATGATAGTTTCCCTGTTTTAAGTTTCGTATTAATTTAAACAGTAAAATCCTTGGGTCTTTCGCCCACTCCTGCAAGCTTATAAAGTATAGCCTT
>JAZNUH010000099.1:0-2977 GCA_045592225.1 Clostridia bacterium
GAGGGTACAGAAATTTACATTGACAATGTAAGACTTATGCTGGTTGGCGGACCTGTACAGTTTAAAATGGAAACCGACTGGGTGTTCTATTATGAAAACTATGATGCGGCAACAGTAACACTTACAATGGATGAATTCTACACCGATACAGGCTATACCGTTGATGTGAAAATTTCTGACGGCAATAACACATACACAGAGGCTAAAGGTCTTACAATGACAAACAGACAGCTTGTTTACAAGGCAGACATAACAAGCCTTGCAAAGAAGACCGAATATATGCTCAGTGCTACTGTGAAAGACAATGCCGGAGAGGTCGTGGAAACACTGACACAGCCTGTCTACCGCATAGACAGGCCTACATCAATGGATGAAAATGGTGTGTACTATGTAGACGGCGAGCCTTTTGAACCGGTAATTGCATATCATTTTGATATGAACGACTACGAGGATGCACAGAAAGCAGGCGTTAATGTTATACAGTATGTTGTATCGGCATCCACAAAGGAAGCACGCCTTGCAGAGCTTGATGCACTTCAGGCAAAGGGTCTTAAGGCGGCAGTTGTATGCTATTGGGGAATGAAACCGGCAGGTCACGAAACAAACGAAGCAGGTATAAAGCAGCTTGTAAGCGATATAAAAGACCATCCCGCAGTATTTGGTTATATGATAATGGATGAACCCTTCTCCCATGCAAGCGAATTTGGCGGGGAGGAGGCTATGGAGGGGTATCTCCGTAATTCTTACAAAATTATAAGAACTATTGACGATGTTCACCCGGTTTATGTTTGTGAAGATCAAAAAGAAAAATACCCTGTATCGGCAAAATATGTTGACTGCCTGGGTATTGACCCCTATCCCGGAACAGCTGATTTCAGTAAATATGTTGCAGATATGACAGAGGCAGCAGTTGCAGGAACAAAGGGTGAAAAGCCTGTATATGCAGTTGTACAGGCAATGAGCTGGAAGGGTGTAACACCTACTGCGGAAATGCTCAGAACACAGCTTTATCAGGCGATGATGGCAGGCGCACGCGGATACGGATATTATCCCTGGGTGCCCGATGATAAAACTCTTGATACAGACCTTAACGTGGGCAGATACTGGGATACAATGCTCAGCTTCCACCAGAAGGATCAACCCAAGCTGATGGAATACTTTGGCAGAGATGAGTACAAAACCTTCAACGTGTCCCACACTGACAACCTTTGGTACGAAAGCTGGGTAGAAGGAAATGACGTGTACATGGCAGTTGCAAGCCGCTTAACAGGAAGCCAGACAGTTACAATTCCTCTTACCAGCACAAACGGAAAGGTTACGCTTGGCAGCTACAATATGTCTGTTGTAAACGGCGGAGATATGTCGGCAGTTACAAAGAATGCAGGCAGCTTTACTGTTAACTTAAGCGGATATCAGGCAGTGCTTTACAAGATAACACCCACTGACTCGGCGTCACTTATAAATGCACAAAACATAGCAGTAAATGGTGACTTTGAAAGTATTACAAACGGAGTTCTTGATGGATGGACCTTTGGAGCAGGTGGAGGTGCTGTAGCACCCACTCAGGCACAGGCACTTAAAACAGACAGCAACGGTAACCACTACATAAGTCTTACTGCTGCAACTACACGCGTAGACAGCGCAGGCATAGGTGAGGCAGGTAAAACATATGTCGTTAAGTTTGATTACAAGGCAACAGAAGATAATGCGGCGCTTGTAACTGTTGATGCGGTACCTGGATACCGTCAGGTTGGTATTTGGTTACCTTCTACCAACGGGGAATGGGCAACAGGACAGATTGTAATACAGCTTGCCGCAGGTGAAGAATATATTGTTCCCAGACTGCGTAATATGAAGAGCACATCCGAGGTTTGCTATGACAATGTTTATGTAGCGGAAGCAGAGGCAGGCGCAAGAATAAAAATTGTTGATACAAATGGTGCGACTGTTAAGAGCCTGGAAGAAAAAACGTTGGTAACATACATTGCAAAGGCAAGTTATACAGGCAGTGACACAGGCGCAATGCTCTATTTTGCAACCTACAGCAAGGATGAAAACGGCGTAAGCAGACTTGTAAATGTAACAGGCACAAAGCTTGCAGGCTACGGAGTGCAGAGCGATGTTCAGCTTTCGGGCATAAACACAATACCCGGAACTACCGTCATAAAAGCAATGGTGCTGGGTTCACAAAACGAAGTTATAATTGATAAGGTAATAGAATAGGAAATGAAGAAGCGGTGCAATTCTGCACCGCTTCTTTTATGTAAAAACATATTGCTCATAATTGTAAATGATGGTATAATGATTTCATATTGGATGAAGCCGTTGCTATAAATCACGTTCCGCGAATTCGAGTACTTTCACAGAATAAGGAGAAACAAAATGAAAAAAGAATCTATTTTGCAGATGTTAAAATTTACTTTGTTTTCTGCTTCGGCAGGTATAATTCAGGTAATTTCATTTACTTTGTTGAGTGAGCTTATGGGTTGGGTTTACTGGCCGGCGTATCTTACTGCACTTATTTTGTCTATAGTATGGAATTTTACCTTTAACAGACGTTACACCTTCAAGTCTGCGGCAAACGTACCTGTGGCAATGCTTAAGCTGTTCGGCTTTTATGCGGTTTTTACTCCCGTGTCAACATACCTGGGACATATGGCAGAGGGTGCAGGAATAAATGAATACATAGTACTTGCGGTTACAATGATTTCTAACTTTGCTCTTGAGTTTTTGTTTTCAAAGTTTGTAATGTATAAAAATCAGGAAAATACAAGGGTATAATATAAGGAGTTATTGAAATGAAAAAAATAGTTTTACGGATTTTGTGCGTTACAATGCTTACTGCCATGGTTTCGGCTTACAGTTGCGGTGTTGCCGCAGCAGAAGATGAGCTTAATTTAATAAAAAACGGAAGCTTTGAAAATAACGGCGGTGTCGATGCGCTGACCTTTAACAGCTGGGAGCAGACGGGAAGCGC